>JAJYIL010000082.1 GCA_021790055.1 Bacteroidota bacterium | reverse complement strand
CGCTGGCATTTTCATAGCTTAAATCGCTTTCATTACCGTTATAGTCGTATGCGGTAACAGCATAATAATAAGTCACTCCGTTCTTAGCACCGTAGTCGGTGTAGTACGTATTTTTTGTTGATCCTAGTAAGGTATATTTACCTTCGTAGCTGTAAGCGTAATAAACGTTATAACCGGCTAAGTCTCTTTCAGTATTCGGATTCCAGGAAAGATCGACCCTGTTATCGCCATTCATAATTTGTAAGCCGGTTGGCGGAGACGGCGGGGTTGTATCTATTTGGTCGAATGCGTGTTTACCGCATGCGGCGAACAAAAACATGGATAACAAAGCTATTGTATAAAATATTTTTTCTTTCATTTCAGCACCTAAAAGTTTGAGTTAAAATACGGAAGCCAATTTGAATGCCAGATAAAAAGTATTTATAAACAGCTTGTAAAATACTGTTATTTCATTTAATGTATTTTTTATTGTACAGGAGATTCCAATTTAGTTGTCGTCTTCTTATTCTAATTAATTAGAATATACCCTTAAAATCAGATGATCAAAATTTATAGATCCGCAAACTTATCCTCATAAAACATCTTCCCGTTATTCATCACAGCAATAGGTCTACCGGTTAGCAGGCGCTTATCGAATGGCGAATTCTTAGATTTGCTCTTCGACTTAGAAAGATCAACAGTCCAAATCTCTTCGATATCAAGTATTGTAAAGTTTGCAGGCTGCCCCTCTTCAAATTTCGGTATTGGCAAATTCAGAATCTTTCTCGGATTAATTGACAATTTGTTTATCAGTTCATCGAGACTCAAAATCTTTTTATGTACAAGTTCCGATAATGCCAATCCGATTTCAGTTTCAATTCCAGTTATGCCGTTCGGTGCGTGGTCAAACTCAACTTCCTTTTCCTCAGGCGAGTGCGGCGCATGATCGCTTGCTATGCAGTCAATCGTTCCATCCTTTAATCCAGTTAAAATTTCGTTTACATCTTTCTGCGTACGAAGCGGCGGATTCATCTTCGTGTTTGTATCATAAGTTTTAACTGCGTCATCTGTAAGCGTAAAATGGTGAGGTGTAGTTTCTGCTGTTATCCTAATTCCTTTTTTCTTTGCTTCGCGCACCATCTCGACTGCGCGCTTTGTACTAATATGAGCTATGTGAACCTTTCCTCCGGTGTATTCTCCGATTATAATATCGCGCATTACAATTAAATCTTCGGCGATTGAAGGAATAGGCGGCAATCCGAGCATTGTAGAATTCACTCCTTCATTCATTGCGCCGCCGGCAAGAGCTTCATCTTCGCAATGTTCTATGATCGGAAGATTATACATCATTGAATATTCCAGCGCTCTTTTCAAAATGGCAGATGTCTTTATGGCGGCTCCGTCATCTGAAAAGCCAACAACACCGGCTTCACGCAGTTCCGCCATCGGAGAAATTATCTCTCCCTTTCTTCCAAGGGTAGCGGCAGCTATTACATTTACATCTACTAAATGACCGGCAGCCTGCTTTTTAATAAATTCAACTACTTCAGCGGAATCTATTGCCGGTTCAGTGTTAGGCATGCACGCAATCCCCGTAATGCCTCCGTTTGCCGCAGCATTGCACCCCTTTACTACGGTTTCTTCATCCTCTCTTCCTGGTTCACGTAGATGGACGTGCATATCAAAAAATCCAGGCACTACATATTTGCCGGAAAAGTCAAATACCTTTGCATCGGCTAAATCTTCTTTTGATAAGCTTCCAATATTGTTTATAACACCATTTATTAAAAGTATGTCTTTCCCTTTTTCATTTATCTTTTGTTCCGGATGAAGAAGGTTCACATTTTTCAAAACTATTTTCATTAAAAATCCTTTTACTTTAATGTACCTAACAAATAAAGTACAGCCATTCTAATTGCCACGCCATTGGTTACTTGCTGTAAAATAATCTGGTTTAATCCGTCGGCAACACCGGAAGAAATCTCAACGCCGCGGTTAATTGGTCCTGGATGAAGTATTAAAACTTCCTTCCCGTTCTTTTCAAGGCGCTCTTCCGTAATCCCAAAGTATCTTGCATATTCTCTAATTGATGGAAAATATTCTCTTGCTTTTCTTTCAAGCTGAATACGCAGAACATTCAATACATCATTTTCTTGAATAGCCTCATCGATATTGTGAATTACTTTTACTCCTAGTTCTTCAATATATCTTGGAATCATAGTTAAAGGACCGCAGACTGACACTTCGGCTCCCATAGTTTTTAATCCGAAAATATTTGAAAGCGCAACACGGCTGTGGGCAATATCTCCCACTATGCAAACCTTAAGCCCTTCAAGCTTTCTCATCTTTTCTCTAATTGAATACATATCCAGAAGACCTTGAGTCGGATGTTCATGTATTCCATCGCCTGCATTGATAATATTCGCATTGCATATCTTTGTCAGAAAATGCGGCGCACCTGCTGCAAAGTGGCGAACAACAACCATGTCAACTTTCATAGCCTCAATGTTTTTCATTGTATCTTTGAAAGTCTCACCTTTGCTTACGCTGCTTGATGAAACGGCAAAGTTGATTGCGTCGGCGGATAATCTTTTTTCGGCAAGCTCGAATGAAATTCGTGTACGTGTGGAGTTCTCGTAAAAAAGATTTACTATCGTCTTTCCCTGTAAAGTTGGAACACGTTTAATAGGGCGTTCCAGCACTTCGCGGAATGTCGTAGCCGTATCTAAAATTAATTGGATATCCTCTCTAGGGACACCTTGCAAACCTAAAAGGTGTTTGCTTGATAAAGGCATAAATTACTCGTCTTTAGTATCAATTAAGTAGATGGCATCCTCGCCGTCTATCTCGTTCATCTTAACTTTAATTTCTTCATCGATTGATGTTGGAATATTCTTGCCGACATAATCTGCACGGATAGGAAGCTCTCTATGCCCGCGGTCAACAAGAACGAATAGCTGAATAGTAGTCGGACGTCCCATATCCATAATAGCATTCAATGCCGATCGAACCGTACGACCGGTATACAGAACGTCGTCTATTAGAATAATATCTTTGTCATTTATATCAAATGTAATATTTGAGACGGATACCTCCGGCTGCTTTAAGCGCACCCTGAAATCATCACGGTAAAGGGTAACATCAAGAATCCCGAATGGCAGCTCGATCTTTTCAATTTCTTTTATCTTTTCAAATACACGCCTTGCCAGGAATTCACCTCTTGTACGCATTCCCATCAGAACCAGATTATTCGAGCCTTTGTTCCGTTCAAGTATCTCATGGGCTATGCGGGTAATGATTCTATTCATCCCGGCGCTGTCAACAATTTTAGATTTAATTTTCATAGTCAAATAAAAAAAATCCTCCTTGGCAGCAGCTGCCGTGGAGGTTCTCTATGTAATTTCATATCAATTTCTTTCATCCTTTTCCATCTCTCCGGATAGAGTTAAAGGTTATGTCAATTATCTCGTCAAACATAAAATTAATTGATTTAAAAGTAAAGACATGAAGTAATAATAATCTGAAGCGGGAAGATTTAAAACAAGCAAGGGATCTTATTTCAAGATCCCTTGCAGAATTCATATAAAAAATAATTTTATTTATTCAGAACTTTAAATTCAATTCTTCTATTTAAAGCTCTACCTTCAGCAGTCTTATTAGACATTATAGGATCAGCCTCTCCCATTCCTGCCGTAGTTATTCTGCTTGCATCAACTCCCTTAGCCACAAGGAAGTTCTTTACCGTATTAGCTCTCTCTAAAGACAACCTTTGGTTCGCTTTTTCGGAACCAATATTATCTGTATAACCTTGTATCTCAACTTTTATGTTAGGATGAGTAAGAAGAATTTCAGCAGCATTGTATAATACAGGAACTGATTCAGGTTTCAAAGAAGCTCTGTTGAAATCGAAATTTACTCCAATTAACACCCAGTTGGCTTCAGACGGTGCAGGTTGTGCACTTACAGGTTGGTTATTTTTTACAATGTCGGCAATTCGATTGTAATCAACTTCCGTAGGCTTGGTAGCGTATTCTTTAACTATATTTTCAATTCGATTATAATCTACAGCACTTACGCCATCATACTCATCGTTAAGATGGGATCGTTCTCCTTTTGCAAAATAATAAGTGAATCCAACATTAAAAGACATATATGAGTCTGTTGAACCACCCAAAATACCACCAAAGTTAGTACCGTAAACACCGTCGAACTTGCTGGTAGGAACACTGCTGTACGATATTTCAGAGTTCACTTTCCAATTTTTTCCAAGATTCCATTCGGCACCAAAACCTAAATTTAATTTATAATCTGAAAACGTTTTATTTAAATCAGCATTTGGAGAGTTTTTCAATTTATAAATCATACCTCCCGCTCCTATACTCAGGTATGGTGAAATTGGTTCGACGGGAACCAAATAATAGAGCAAATCAAAGTTTCCTGCGTATACGTCGTTTCTAATAGGATTTCCCCCAAGGAATCCTTTGAAGTGCAGATAATTTCCGCTAAATCTGACTCCTACATGTTCTGAAAAATTTCTTTGAATTGAAATATATGCACCTCCGGTGCTTCCACTAACAGATGTATTAGTACTTACATATCTGTCATAAATACCGCCAAAACCGACAGCCCAACTATTCTGTGGAAGCCAGTTATACAAACCTTGTGCGTAAGTAGAATAAAACATACTAAAAATAGTTAGTATGATAACATAAAGTAACCTTTTCATAAGTTCCTCCCGATAATTAGTAGGTTTATAAGTATTAGTTAATGTAAACTAGCTCTAAAATAAAGTAATGTATACTCGTTTAAAGTTATTATAAAAAAAAGATAAATGCAACAAAAATTATGTAAAATATTCACACTTTTTTTAATTTCATATAATTGATGATCTTATAGTTAAATTATGCTTTTAGCCGGTATTCTGCTTTGTAAGTTACATATAAAGAGACTATTTTTATTATTCAAAAATTCAAAGAGTAAATAATTTTCGGGGTGTAGCGCAGCCCGGTTAGCGCGCTTCGTTCGGGACGAAGAGGTCCCCGGTTCGAATCCGGGCACCCCGACAAATGAACGACTTGTAAACACATAACAGTAATGGAATAATGAGAACTTAGAGGCTACCATTCCTTAATTCAATTGTTCTTCATTCTTCATCCAATTTCAATAACTTATTGTTGGAAAAAGTATTTCATTACTCCAATATTCCATTATTCCAGGTTTTAGTTTTCGCGAGGAAATAAATGCCACAAAATCATTCTTTCGACATAGTTTCAGAAATCGACTTCCAGGAAGCCGACAATGCTGTTAATCAGGCTGTTAAAGAAATCCATCAGCGCTACGACTTGAAAGATGCAAACACTGAAATCGAGTTGAATAAAAAGGATAAATTCATTTCTATCAACTCGAAGGATGATTATTCTGTTAAAGCCAGCATTGATATTCTTGAAACTAAATTTATACGGCGCGGCATTTCGGTAAAGGCACTTAAAATAAATGTCCCTGAACAGACAGCCGGCGGAAGATTGAAAGTAAAGATTGAACTTCAAAGCGGAATCTCAAAAGACAATGCCAAAATTATAACGAAGATGATTAAAGATTCCAAACTGAAAGTAACCGCTCAAATTCAAGATGAACAAGTCCGGATTCAAGCCCCCAAAATTGATGATCTGCAAGCGGTAATTAAGTTAGTTAAAGACGCTGACTTAAACTTTCCCACCCAATTTGTAAATATGAAATAACATTATCAGATATATTTACTGAAAAATTTTTTAAAAAGGAAGTGAAAAAGGAAGGAATTCACTTTCACTTTTCCGCTTATTAAATTTCTCCTGCGCTAAGTAGAAGGAGTTATTATGATGGAAAAGATGCACACAACAGACGAAGATATCGTCTGGACATGTCAGTACTGCGGCGAAGCAAATTCAGTATGGATTGATTTAACTGTTGAAGGCAAGCAGGATTTTATCGAAGAGTGCAGCATTTGCTGCCGCCCAAATAGAATAATCGTATCTGTGGATGAAGGCGACAACATTTTCATTGAGTCACGACAACACGATGAATAGACTCGATGTTCGATACTTGATTCAAATCGAGCTTCTGATATCCGGAATCGAAAGTTTAAAATCCGGCTTTCTGATTTTTAGATAAAAAGGACTAACCTCCTCTAAAAAAATCAATCCATAATCATTCTAAGAAAAGATGAGCTGTCCTCATCGTCATCGTTGTTCTGCGCGTTAACATTATTGGTTTTCTCTTTTGCCCAGTTGTACCTGGATGCGTCGGGGAATCCTTCCTTCTGTGAAAAGTCAAAACCGCTCTGCGGAGTTTCCTTATCTTCCGGTTTATCCTCTAAAGTAGATTTCGGACTTTTAACACGAAGAATAGTAGGGACTTCGAGGTCTTCGGAATTTAAATCTGTATTCTCAAGGAAGTTGAATCCGCCTCTGAAAGTATCAGTGGTCTTCTTCGCTTTTGCCTTTGTGGCAAAGTTCTGCTGTGCACTTTCAAAGCCGGTTGCAATTACAGTGTACGAAACATAATCATTCATCTCTTCTTTTCTTACGCATCCGAAAATTACATTCGCTTCCTCGCCTGCGGCTTCAAATATTACATTGTTGCCTTCGTTAATTTCCTGCATGGTAAGATTACTCGAACCGGTTACGTTAAGCAAAACGCTCTTCGCACCTTTTATGTTTATTCCTTCAAGCAATGGACTTGAGATTGCTTTCTGCGCTGCTTCAATTGCACGATTCTCACCGCTTGCAATTCCGCAGCCCATCAATGCTTCGCCGCTCTGGTTCATAACCGCACGGACGTCTGCAAAGTCAACGTTAATTAATCCTTCAATCGTAATTATGTCAGCGATTCCTCTTGTTGCTTCGTACAACACCTCGTTCGGCTTGTCGAAAGCGGCAAAAGCGTTTGTACTTTTATCGAGGATGCTCAACAGTCTTTCATTCGGAATAATAATCAAGCTGTCAACATGCTGTTTCAGTTCCTGAATTCCCTGTTCGGCGTTAAGCATGCGCTTCTTGCCTTCCCACCTGAAAGGCTTGGTAACAATTCCGACAACCAGTGAGCCTATGCTCTTCGCAATAGAAGCCACAACCGGCGCGCCGCCCGTTCCTGTTCCGCCTCCCATTCCGGCGGTTACAAAAACCATATCGCTGCCTGAAAGGACTTCGGCTAATTTCTCTCTGTCTTCTTCAAGAGATTTTTTACCAACGTTGGGGTCTGCACCGGCGCCAAGCCCTCTGGTAATGCTTGTACCGACTTGAATCTTATGAGTCGCGCTGCTGCTGCTTAATACTTGAGCATCAGTATTAACAGCTACATACTCAACTCCGGTAAGTCCTCTTTTAATCATGCTTTCAATTGCATTGCAGCCGCCGCCGCCAACACCTACAACTTTTAGAATTGCGGACATTGGTCTGCCTTTATCAAGTGTTGCAAATCGATCCATTGTGTACCTCCTAATATTGAATTATTATAATTCATCAAAAAACTGTTGAACTCTTTTTACCAGCACTGAAATTTTATTTTTGCCGTGTGCCTTTTTCGGTTTTATTAAAACCTGATACTCGCTAGATTTTCCGCCCGGAATTCCTTTAATCAATCCTGCAACGGTTGCAAACTCCGGGCTTTCAATTTCATTTGATAATCCTGCGCCAAGCTCCTGTGGAACTCCGATTCTCGTCGGCAGTCCGAAGACTTCTTCCGCAAGCTCTGTGCATCCTTTTAACAGCGAGCCGCCGCCTGTTAAAACAATTCCTGCTTTAATTTTATTTTTGAAACCCGCACTTCTAATTTCATTATCAATTAAAGTAAAAAGCTCTCTCATCCTCAAGCTGATTATCTGCGTCAGTAAGCTAATTGGAATTTTTGCATTGCCCCTCGCGCCGACTCCCCGGATAAGAATATCTTCATCCTTTATAATTGCCGATTCAGCCGCGTAGCCATATTCTTTCTTAAGATTCTCTGCTTCCTCCGTAACTACGCCGAGAGATTCTCTAATGTCGTTCGTAACCTGATTGCCGGCAACACCGATTACTCGTGTATGCTTAATCGCTTTCTTATGGAAGATTGCGATGTCGGTAGTTCCCCCGCCGATATCAATTAGAGCGACTCCTAAATCTTTTTCACTCTCTTCAAGAACAGATGAGCTTGAAGCAATTGGCTGCAAAATGTAATCCTGGACCTGCAAGCCTGCTCTTTCCACAGACTTCTTTATATTTTGAATTGCCGGTATCGAAGCCAGCACAATATGATTTGAGGCTTCCAGACGCGAGCCTGACATTCCAATCGGATTATCAATCCCGCCTTGATGGTCTACGGAAAATTCTTCTGGTATGATGTGAAGAATTTGTCTGTCTGAAGGAATTCTGATTGTTCTTACGTCTGCTTCAAGTCTGTCCAAATCGGCTTTTGTAATTTCGCCTTCCTCGCTGCTTATCGTTACGTAATTACGATGGCGGATGCTTGTAATATGCTCGCCGGCTACTCCAACATTGACAAGGCTTATTTGCAAGCCAGCTCTGTTCGATGCGATTGAAACGGCTTCTTTAATTGCTTCTGCAGTCTTGCCGATGTTCGCAACCAAGCCCTTGTGAAGCCCTTCAGACGGAGCTACGCCGAAGCCGAGAATATTTATTCTCCCGGTCTCGTCGGATTTCTCCGCGATGACTGCACAGACTTTAGTCGTGCCTAAATCCAATCCTGCAATAATGTTTTTCTTCATTCACCTAAACCTGTTTTACTAGCATCGCCCGGAGAATTATTTTCTGCGACCGATGACCCGACAAAAATTTCATCGGCAAATCTCAAATCTATATACTCGCTGCTGTCAATCAGATTATTTCCTTCCGGAGAATTCCACATCAAATCAAGATAAACCATCTTCTTCGCCGCCTCGCCATGACCGAAAAGGACTGGCGGCTTCAAGCCTGTGAAAGATAGAACAATGTCTCCGCCGTTCCTTAAATTTATTTCAGATAATTTTTTGTACATGCTTTCGTTAGTCAGCTTAGATGCTTCAATTATCCTGAAAGCTTCTACAATTTCTCCGGACTTCAAATATGAAAGCGGCTTAATTTTAATTTCATTTCCGGGATTGCTGATTACCGGCAAATCCGAAAACTTCGCATCCGGGAAAATCGGAAGTACCTGGAAGTCATCGGTAATAAAGTGCGGCTCATCGGCGGCAAGCAACACTGCTTCAACATTTTTCTCCGTTAAAAAAACTTTTACTTCATTGTTTCCCTCATCCTCCACGTCAACTCTTGAAACGTAAGGATGACTCGCGAACCTATTTTTTATTTTGGGGAGAGTTAAGCCGCCGTACTTTGAATTGTCTCCAAGCCTGGTAAAAGAAAGATAATCTTTTTCCGATAGAAGATGGTTACCGGTTAATTCAATCATCTTAATTTCTCCTTTGTTGTTTTTTTTGTTCGTTAAAAAAATCAAATAAAACAAGCATGAAATTAACACAACGAAAAGCAACGTTCCTAATATCTTTCCTATCTTTTCTTTCATTTAATTTCACTTAGCGTTCAATCTTTATCATAATTTAATAAGTTCGACAAACTTTTCTCCGTACTTCCAGATATCTCCGGCGCCCATTGTAACAATTATGTCGCCGTCTTTTTTAATTTCAAGAAGCTTCTCCGGAATTTTATTTTTATCTTTTATATAGATAACA
>JAJYIL010000081.1 GCA_021790055.1 Bacteroidota bacterium | reverse complement strand
GTTGCATTTTCTGTATCGCCTTTTGACTCATATAAAAATGCAAGGTTAGCATAGACTGGAAGATATTTAGGGTCCATTTCCAATGCTTTTTTATACATCGCTACTGCAGTTGTGCTATCGCCTAAACCTTCGTAACTTATTCCTATATCATTTACTGTTTCGAGATTGTACGGGTCAAGTTGCAGAGCTTTTTGATAAAAAATATTTTATTGACTGGGGAGAAAAATATATATTAAATGTTTCGCAGGCTAATTACGATATGCTGCTGAATTTCGGATTATGTAAAAATAATATTCAAGCTTCAAGTCTATGCTCTTATGAAATGAATAATATTCTTCATTCTTACCGGAGAGACGGACTTCATTCCGGCAGAGCTTTGGGTGTGATTGCCATAGCAAAAAAGGAAAATAATTGAAAATTGAGCGTTGAGCATTAAAACTTCTTCTGCATCGATAGCTTTATAAAATACTCAACGCTCAATGTCCAATTTCTATTATCCCGGAGTTACGGAATTCAAGATTTTTTTATTAATTGAATTAATGACTTTTGGGAGAAAATATTAAATTGCAACTCAAATTAAATAATTTAATCTCTTATTGAATGTTAAATATTATTAGAATTAAAAAGGCAGTATTTTACGCCTACCACGGCGTTCTTTCGGAGGAGCAAAGTGTCGGCGGAAAATTTGAAGCGGATGTTGATATTTATACCAACTTTAAAGATGCAGCAATAAAAGACAGCTTGAAACAAACTATCGACTATGATAAAGCCTATAAATTTATGTACCAGCTTGCGCTTGAGCAAAAATATTATCTGATAGAAACTCTGGCTACAAGAATTGCCGACGGGCTATTAAATAAATTTCCGCATATTGAAAAGGTTGCTATTCGTATAAGAAAAAATAACCCGCCTCTCGGCGGACTTGTTGACTGTGTTGAAGTTGAAGTAGTAAAATCGAGAGAGGATTTAGGTTAGTAATGTGTATTATGAATAGAAATTTAACTGGAAAACCTCCGTATGGGGAGTAATGGAATATTGGAGTAATGGAATACCGGAGCGACAGAGAAAGCATTCGTAATATAGCTTTTATTGGGCTTGGGTCTAATAAAGGAGATAAATTAGAATACTTAAAGAAAGCTGTTTCAAAAATAAATGAAGTTGAAAGCAACCGCGTTGTAAAGACTTCGTCGGTATATGAAACCAGACCATTTGGAATTAAAGAACAAGAGAATTTTTTTAATTCAGTAATCAAATTATCAACCGGAAAAAATTTCCTTGAGTTATTCGATAATCTCAAAAGCATCGAAAAAGAAATTGGAAGAAAAGATTCGGTTAGGTGGGGTCCAAGGGAAATTGATCTCGATCTTTTAATTTTTAATGATTTGATTTACTCGGATGAAAAAGTAACAATCCCGCATAAAGGATTGGCAGATCGTGATTTTGTTTTAACTCCGTTGTGCGAAATTGAGGGACAATTAGTTCACCCTGCTTTAAACAAAAAAATTTGTGATATTTGTGTCGGCGTTTCTGAAAAATTTATAATAAGAAAATTATCCGCAAAAATTTTATAAAAAAGAGTGAGAGAAAATTGAGCGAAAATCCGGAAGTAAGGTTCATCTCGATAGAAGGTGTAATTGGTGCAGGCAAAACATCGCTGGCGCGAAAATTAAAAGAGAAGCTAAATGCTCAGTTGATACTTGAACAGTTTGAAGTTAATCCGTTCCTTGAAAAATTTTACGGCGACAGACGACGTTATGCATTCCAGACGCAAATGTTCTTTTTGATTAATCGCTTTAAGCAGCAGGAACAACTGAACCAGGAGAATTTATTTACCGAATACATCGTTTGCGATTACCTATTTGACAAAGATAAGATTTTCGCCTATTTAAATTTAAGCGGCGAGGAGCTGAAGCTTTACGAAGCGCTGTTCCCGTTGCTTTTGCGGAACCTTCGCAAGCCGGATCTGGTTGTTTACTTGCAGTCTAGCGTCGATAGGCTTATGTACAACATTAAAAGAAGAAATAGGAAGGTCGAAAGAAACCTTACAATGAATTACATCGAAGAACTAAGCGAAGCTTATAATCATTTCTTTTTCAGGTATAGCGAAACTCCGCTGCTGATTGTGAATTCTTCGGAAATTGATTTTGTAAACAGCGAAGAAGATTTTAATGAATTGTTTAAGCAAATATTTAGAGAAGACCGGGGCTTTACGGAATACTTTAAGCCCGAGACGAGAAGGATAGAAAATTGATATTCGAATTCTTTTTTTGGCTGATTATATTTTACATTTTAATGAAGGCACTTGGTGTATTTTTACGATTCTTTTTACCGGCTTATCGGGATTCAACTCCAAAGAAGCAGCAAAAACCTGGTTCAACGGAATCTAAGTTCAAGGATGCTGAAGAAATTGATTTTATCGAGATAAAAGAGGATAAGAAATCAAAGGAAGAAAAAACCTAACTTGAATGTTTATTGATGAAGATTTTTATTTAGCGGTATGTCTAAGCTAATTTATTGGATTGTTAAGAAGCTTTTCTCGGTTGAAGAAAATAAGAGCCTCAAGATTGGCAAACCGCAAAAAATTCTTATTGTCCGTCAGCATAATCAGCTTGGAGATTTGCTTGCAGGAGTATCGCTGCTTCGTGCCGTCAAGGAGACTTTTCCGCAAAGCAACATTACCTTGGTCGTAAGCCCTTCAAACTATCACGGTGTTATTAAGAATAAATTCATTGATAGACTTTTTAATTTTGATAAGAAAAAGATTTTTAATCCCGCATATATAAAATGCTTTTTCAGGCTGCTTCGCGAAGAATATGATTTGGTAATTGTTCCGGTTACTGTATCTATTTCATTTACAAGTAATTTGATAGCCAGGTTTTCAAACTCTAAAATAAGAATTGGCGCAAATAGCCTTGACGGCAAGCAGAACAAAAGCGCTTTCCTATTCGACAGAAGAGTTGATATTGACTGGCGAAAGTATCCCGATTCCAATGTTGCCGAAAGGAGCCTTGATGTGGTGCTTCCATTCGGCATATCAACTAAAAATTTTCATTCCGAAATTTCGTTCGATAATGAAGATATTGCCTCGGCTAAAAGATTTATTTCCGAATTGAAATTAAGTCCCGAAGAATTATTAATCGGATTTCATGTCGGCGCCGGTAAAATTCCAAACAGGTGGTCATTAAAAAAATTTGTGTGGCTGATGGAAATGTTGAAGGAGAATTACCCGGTTAAATTCTATTTGACGGGGAGCTTTGCGGATAAAGAAGAAATTGATTATATCAAGGCAAATTCAAAATATGAATTTGGTCTTTTCATTAATAAAAAGATTCCAGAAGTAGCCGCATTGATTTCATTGTCGGATTTATTCATTTCAAACGATACAGGTATTATGCACGTAGCGGGGTCGACAAAAACGCCGCAAGTGTCGCTGTTTGGTCCAACAAATCCATTTAACTGGGCGCCGATAGGTGAGAACAAAAAGTTTATTCGTAAGTCGGAATTGATTGATGATATAAATGTCGGAGAAGTTTTTGAGACTTGTATTTCAATTTTGAAGAAGAAGGTTAAAGAAGAAAATGCTGTCTAAGTACATAGCTGCTATTGATATGGGAACGAATTCGTTTCATCTCGTAGTAGCAGAGTTAAAGAAAAAAGATTCGTTTAAGATAATTGACCGTGAGAGGGAAATTATTCGGCTTGGCTCTCATAAAGGCGAGGTGTTGAACTTGATTTCGAAAGAAGAAATTTCCAAATCAATCGAGGTTATCAGGAGATTCAAGCAGCTTGCAAGCTATTACAACGCGCCGGTAAGGGCGGTAGCTACCAGCGCCGTTAGGGAAGCTTTCAACAGGAATGATTTTATTACAGAGGTTCAGGAAAACACCGGCGTGCATGTGGAGATTATAGACGGGCACAAAGAAGCAAATTTGATATACATTGGCGCAAAGAAAGCTCTTGAGATTTCCGATAAGCGCGTACTATGCATTGATATTGGCGGAGGAAGCACTGAATTTGTCCTCGGCGACAACAGTCATCCCGTGTTTGCAGAGAGCGTTAAAATCGGAGCTGTAAGGCTATCGAGAAAATATTTCCAGGGTTACATTTTGTTTTCGGATCATATTAACGAATGCTCGAGCTATATTGAGGATGAGATTGCCTCAAATAAGAATATTTGTTTGAACGAACATATCGAGCTTGCGGTGGGTTCTTCCGGAACCATTCAATCGGTTGCGTCGATGATTAATTATCTTAGGAACGGTGCGATGATTAAGTCGATGAATGGATTTTCTTTTACTGACGAAGAGTTTTTCAAAGTAGCGGAAATTGTATTAAACAAAAGAACACCACGGGAGAGACTGACAATTGGAGGGCTCGAAGCCAAGCGCGCAGACATCATTCCAGCCGGAGTTTTAATCCTTAAAAAGATATTCGAAATGTTTAAGCTGAAAAGCATGACTGTTTCCGAATACGCTCTCCGGGAAGGAATAATTCTGGATATGATTGCTAACAAAGATTTATACCTGAAATAAAAAATTCATTCAGAGATGCTCTATACTTTCCCGGCATTGAGTATCCGGTATATGTATAAGCTTATCCTAAGTTACTATTGTAAGTGTTTTCTATTTCGATTTCAGTTTGAAGACAGAGTCGAGTACTGTTCCATCTACCCACTTTACAATTGCTACAACTTTGCTTAGGTCATATTTAGGTTTTGTCGGCTTCCCGCAGATTGAATAGACCTCGTCACTAATTTCTTTTATAGATTTAATTGGAAGTGAAGATTTTGCCATTGACTTAATAAGGTCTTTTCGGAGTGGATTTATAGCAATTCCTCTTTCAGTTACTACGACATCAACCAATTCACCGGGACCACAAAGCGTTGTCACTTCGTCAATAATTACAGGTATCCTATCTCTGAATGAAGGTATAGCAAGAATTGAACACTTTGAGTAAAGACAGTTTTGCCATCCGCCGATTCCATGTAGGAGATAACCATCTGAGTGGCTGACTACATTAGCGTTGAATTTAACATCGACCTCGGTAGCGCCAAGAACAGCAACATCAACCATTGATGCAAAATTACCTTTACCGTGAAAATTGTAGCTTATGAACGGGCTTGTGTTGACGTGGTTTGGATTTTCCCGCATGCTTCTCACGCCTTCAAGGTCGAAGGTTTGCCCGTCGAGGATGTAATCGGTCAATCCTTCTTCAAGAAGCTGCACCAAATACTTTGTAGAGCCGCCTCTTACAAATCGTGCCTTTATCCCTTTGGCTTTCATTCTTTCTTTAAGGTAAAGAACAAAAGCGAGATTTGTTCCGCCGGAACCGGCTTGAAATGAAAATCCGTTTTTCATAATGCCGGCTTCATCGATGAATTGAGCAACATATTCGGCGATTAAAAGTCTATCGGGAGATTTTGTTACTTCGGTTGTTCCGGATACAATTTTAGTTGAGTCGCCGAGTGAATCAACTTGAACTACATAATCGACATTGTTGCCTTGAATCTGCCAGGGTACACAAGGGAAGGGAACAAGGTTATCTGTAACTACAATTACCTTACCGGCGTATTCGGAATCTACAAGCGCGAAGCCAATAAGTCCTGAAGCGGACTTGCCAGTCACGCCATTCGCATTGCCGAAAGAGTCTGCTGTTGGAGCCGCAATTACTGCAATGTCGATATGAGCCTCACCGTCCTGAACGGCTTGATATCTTCCGCCATGGGAGCGCAATACTCCAACGCCTTTCATTTTACCTTCGGAAGTAAATCTGCCGAGCGGACCATTCATGCTTCCTTCTATATGATGGATTGTTCCGTCTTCAAGGTATTTTATCAAATGCTCGTGAACGGGAAAGGAAGCGCTTGGAAACCAGCGGATGTTCTTTATTCCGAGCTCATGGACGATGTCAAATAAATAATTTGTCAGCGCATCACCGTCGCGCAAATGGTGATGAGTTGAAATCGTCATTCCGTTTTTTATTCCGGCTTTCTTTAAAGCTTCTTTTAAATTTCTTACAACCTTGTTCCCGTCTTCAGGGTAATCTTTACAAGAACTGATTTTGGGCTTTGCCTTAACTCCATCCGGCTTATATTTATTCACTCCCTTAAACGGAATTTGCCTTTGTCCGTTGACAACAAATGGAACTAATCTGCCTGCGGCATTTTTTATTAATTTCACTTTTCTTTCCAATCTTCATCCAGCAAATTATTTAATACTGCCTGGTGAATAGTTCGCTGTGCACGTTTTACCACAGGCGCATCAATCATTTTAGTACCAATGGAAACCACACCTAAGCCCTTTAGCTCAGCATCTTCAAAAGCGAGAACAATCTTTTTAGCTTTTTCTATTTCTTCGGGAGCAGGCTCGAAATATCTATGAATAACAGGAATTTGTCTTGGATGGATGCATCCTTTTCCCTCGAAGCCGAGCGACTTCGCTTCAATTACACTTTGCTTTAGTCCTTCCATGTCTGCGACATCGGAATAGACTGTATCGATTGCTTGAATGCCGGCTGCCTTTGCTGCATTAACAATTATTGAACGGGCAAAGAAGCTTTCTTTACCTTCCAGGGTTCGTTGAGTCCCGATGTCGGCAGTGTAATCCTCAAGCCCTATTGTCAGTGCGCAGATATTCTTTACTGATGAAGCGATTTCATAGGCTTTAATAACACCCAGAGCGCTTTCGATAATCGGCATTAGATAAACTTCATTCTTAATATTATTTTCATGCCGGATTCTTTTTATCTGATCATCTACTTCAACAATCTGGTCGGCGCTTTCGCACTTTGGAATAAGAATGACATGAACATTCTGAGGAATAACAAACTCCAAATCTTCCAACCCCAGTGGAAGTTGATTTATTCTTACCATTCTTTCGGAGTCGTAAAAATCTACACTCCGTAAAGCGTTTCTAACAAGAATTCGTGCTGCAGCTTTTTCTGGTGGAGCCACACTATCCTCAAGGTCCAAAATTATTCCATCGGGCTTATGGAGACCGGCATTTAGTAAAAACTTTGGCTCATTGCCGGGAAGATAAAGCCTGCTTCTTCTCAGTTTGTCTTTTGAAGATGAATATAAATTTTTTTTGTTGAATGGGAGTAAGAATTCCTCTTTGCCTTCCGGGAATATTTTCTTAACCGCACTCTCAAACCGTGCAGCAATAACAAAGGGAGGAGCGCCAAAATCTTCAAGAAGAATGTCGGCGTTCTTTAATTTAAAGAGCATGCACATTTCTTCTACCTGTTCTTTGATTGATTTACCGTAAAGCATAGCTACTTTACTCTTTAACTCCAATTTTATTCCACCGGAGTTAGTAGGCTCGATTTCAAAGAAGCAATCGGAACGAACATTCTCTTTGAGCATAGATGCGGTGATTATTTTTTTTCCCCCTTCATAAAATGAAATTCTCCATAAACTCTCTTGCCGTTTTTTTTTCGCACTTAAAAATCATGTTTCTTACTTCCCTTTGCCTACGTTTCGAAAGTAAGCCATCCGATAAAGAGTTAAATTTATTCTCAAGGTCCTCTATGGTCATCGGCTCTCTCGGATCTCCTTTGGGATATTCAACGTATTCTGAAAATTCTAAACCATCCTTTGTTTTAATAGTAACCTTTGAAGGCTGCTTTGCCGGGAACATCTTTTCAAATTCCATCGACGCTTCGCCCTTGATTTTATTTATTACTTCCAAAATTCTCGGGTCTTTCAATTTCTCTTCCGAGAAAGATTGGGTTGTAATTTGATGATTAACAATTGCCGCAGCTATACAGTAGGGAAGGGAATGATCGGCAGTTTCCCTCGATTCGGGATGATATTTTTGCGGATCGAAAAGGATATCGCAAGCTCTGGCAATCGTAGTTACTTTTACAGAATCTACTTGATCGTATGTAATATTATTTCTTGATGCAACCTTCAGAGCAGCCGTAATGTGAGTATGCGTTAAGGCTTCCGTCGGAAATGCTTTCATACTGCAATTCAGTATCTTAAATTTATTTCCGAGATTGTCCAGCAGCATTTCAACATTCCACTTCCAATCTTCGGAAATATCTCTGCCTTGCATAGTAACTGGCTTCACTGCTTCATTCTTTACGTCCCATCCGAAAAAGCAATCCATGAATCCTTCCTTACCTTCGAAGACTGCTTCTGTTCCGGTGAATCCCTTTTTAGCCATAAGAGCAGCAAGAACTCCTGATTGAACCGCCATTGGATCTACCGTATTTTTCATCATCGTAAGCTTGCCTGCAGTTGGCGCACCGATAGTATAATTGTGGCTCCCGCTAATGCCGATTGCGTTTATCATTTGATCGACCGTTAATCCTAAAAGCTTACCGGCAACTACCGGCGAGACAAATTGAGTTAAAGTAGCGTGATGCCATTTCCTTTCACGAATACCAGGTACCGCGAATTCACAAAGCCTTTGCTCAAATTCGTATGCAAGCACTATTGCCGTAATTACATCTTTCATTGAAGCATTAGCTAACTCTCCAGCAGCAAGTGCCGCCGGAATCAGGTCTGACGGATGAGAAGGATCTTCTTTCCAATAAACGTCGTTAAAATCGAGCGCGCGGATCATCAAAGAATTTACTAAAGCTACGTTAACAGCGGGCAGCTTATCTCCAAAGCCGATTACGGTTGCTTCTTTGCTGCCCTTCAATTTCTTGTAAATGTTCCTTAAAATATTCACATCCTTAGTCAGGCTTCCGCCCAAGGCGCAGCCGATGGAATCATATAAAAATCTTTTAGCTGCTTCCACCGCTTCGGAAGGCAAATCAGTATAGCTAAGATCTACCGCAAATTCTGAAATTGTCCGAGAGATAGATTTGATCATAACCTGTCTTTTATCCAATCTTCCAAACCGCCTGCAATAATCAATTCCTGTGCTGCCTTGCCGACAGGCGTAAAGGTATATTTTTTTTGCTCGCCGTTTTGCATAGGATTGCTTAACTTAATAACGGAATTTTTAAAGTCAATATTCGCTATAAGATTTGTTTTTATTGTCGGCTTTGCTATTCCTAATTTTAACTTAAAGTCAATAATTAGCTGCGGGCATTCGATTAACATAAACCCGTTATTGAAAGCATTTCTTTTATAGGTCTCGTTAAACGAGCCGGCAATTAAAAGTTTAATCCCTTTATACTTCAATGCTGTTGCAGCCTGCTCGCGTGAGCTTCCGGTGCCGAAATTAAATCCGCCCGCAAGAATGTTTCGCGCTTGGGCAATATTTACAAACTGCGGGTCATAATTTCCCATTACTACCTGCGCCTGCTGTTCCGGTGTAATGTCGTCAACGTAAGTATATTTTCCCGGGTATATTCCATCTGTGTTTAGGTTATCTTGATGACAAAAGACTATCTCTCCTTCAATTGTTTCGGGGAATCCTTTTATTATCTCTGACTTAGAAATTTTCCCGTTAATATTTTTATTTGATTTTATATCCGCAAAGATTTTACCTGGACTGTATTCCCATGCGTAATCTATTTTTCCTGAAATAGCAGAAGCAGCAACCACAGCAGGCGATGCTAAATAAGTTGACGCTTTTGGCGAGCCCATTCTTCCTTTAAAATTTCTATTTGTCGCAGAAATTCCCACTTCGTCGTCTTCCAGCAATCCCTCTCCCAATCCAATGCAAGGTCCGCAGCCTGAAGGCAGCGGAATTGCACCTGCCTGAAGCAAAGCCTGCCAATCGCCTCGTCTTTCGCTTTCAACTTGAGTTTCTTCGGAAGCAGCGGCA
>JAJYIL010000080.1 GCA_021790055.1 Bacteroidota bacterium | reverse complement strand
AACGATAATGCCTTCGTAAACATTAGCTGCACGCTGGTCTATTACACGTAAATCAACTGGTTGAATTCCCATTAACTATTTACCTCCGTGAATTATTTTTTGTATTAAACTCTCTGTTTCTAAAATTGCCTTATCGAGGACTTTGTTCTCTACAAAGTAATCAAATTTTTCCTTAAGTCTCAATTCCATTCCTGCACGCTCAATTCGTTTCTTAAAGTCTGAATCGTTCTCCGTATTCCTTTTCTTTAACCGTTTCTCAAGCTCATCAAAGCTCGGCGGATAAATAAATATAAGAACCGACTCCGGGTATATTTTCTTTAGCGAAAGAGCGCCTTTAACGTCAATCTCGGCAATTACCGATTTTCCTGTGTTGATGTTGTCTTCAATAAAACTTTTATAAGTACCGTAATAATAATCGTAAAATTTTTCCCATTCTACAAATTTATTCCGCTCAATCTTCTTCTTAAACTCATCCTCCGTGATAAAGAAATAATCTACGCCTTCTATCTCATCATCCCGTTTTTTGCGTGTTGTGGCAGAGACGGAAAAGACCAGCTCGGGAATATCCCTTAAAATTTCTTTAAGTATCGTAGTCTTGCCAGTTCCGCTTGGAGCGGAAATAGCAATAATAACACCTTTCTTGTTTTTCACCAAGGAGTCCTTCGGACAATCGTTCTGTCAAGTCTATTCAATATTCTGTATCTGTTCCCGGATTTTTTCTATTTCCTCCTTAATCAAAACCGTATTGTGAGTAATCGATGTCGAAATTGTTTTGGACGAGATAGTATTTGTCTCACGGTTCATCTCCTGGCAAAGGAAATTCATCTTGCGCCCGGGATCGGAGTCTTTTTCCAAACTGTCAATAAAGAATTTAAGATGACTTCTAAGCCGCACACATTCTTCGGTAATGTCGGCTTTGTCGGCAATAATAGCAAGTTCCATTTCGAGCCTGTCGTTGTCAAACTTGGAATCTTCAACCAGCAGCTTTACCTTTTCCTTAAGCTTTTCATAATATTCTTTTACACTCGAAGCAGATTCTTTTTCTATTTCATCAAGCTTTGTTTGGATAATTCCGATTCGCTTCTTAAGGTCTTTTGATAATTCTTTCCCCTCGTTCAGTTTCATCTTATGCAATTCGGTTAACGAGATATACAGAGCACTCTTTATTGTTCCAAATTCTTCCTCAGATAATTCCGCCCCGGTTGTTTCAAAAATTTCCTTGTTGGCAAGTAAGTGCTCAAGCTTAATTTTCTCGGCTATCTTTGCAGTCTTTTTTAATGACTTTATCTGGTCAATGTAATTTTTAAGTCTTTCTTTATTTATGGTAAATGGCTCTTCACCGTAACCATTATTCTTCATTTGTATAACAACCGAAAGCTTCCCCCGGTTGATTTTACTCTTTATTAGCTCGCGCAATTCAAGTTCCCTGCTCATTAAAGAAGAAGGAAGCTTTAATGCAATATCCAGGTACCTGCCGTTAACGCTCTTAACTTCTGCATCAACCTTGATTTTACCGTTTTCGGCAGAACCTTTGCCGTAACCGGTCATACTATAAATCATAATTTACCTTAATTAAAGATTACAAATATAATAAAAATTAGAAAGCTTCGCCTAATCCAAAGTTGATAACAACATTCTGAAAAACATGTTCCTTCTTCTGCCATAAAAATTCATGACTTGCCGGGTCATAAAACTTAAATCCGAAATCGACTCTGAAAGGTGCGACAGGAGTGTAATATCTCAGCCCGAAGCCTACGGCAACGGCAACGCTATTCCAGCTAAAGGTATTATAGCCCAGCCACGTATTTCCAAAATCGGTAAACAAAGCATATCCAACATTTTCCCAAAACTTGCGTCGGAATTCCATTGAGCCTTCTAAAAGGAAGCTGCCTCCTTCAATATTAATATTAGTAATCCCGGGAATAGTTCTAAGCCGCGGGCTTGCCGGAGGTACAAGCTGGTTGCTTTCCCAACCTCTGATTGATGTGCTTCCGCCGGCAAAAAAAGTTCTATTAATTGGAACGCCTGCAAAACTGCCGTAATAAACCTGGATGTTCCCAACCTTTAATTTGAAGGCTGCAATTGAGCTCTGATGTTTGTCGAGAGTAAGATAGTATGAGCCGCCTAATTGCACTTTATAAAATCCGGCACTGCTCGAATTCTTTTGTGGAAAGGAATTGCCTTCTTCAATATGGAAAGACAGGTTGTAGCCGCGTGTTGGGAAAAGAATATTGTCCGCAGTGGTCGAAGCGGCATCAGCAGCGATATCAGAAACTAATTTTATCGCAAGGCTGTCCGGTAGAGTGCGATAATCTTCTTTTGATTGCTCAACTGTGTAAGACGCACTTAAATGATTAATAAAAGTATAAACAGGCATCTCAAAGTCGAAAGTGAATTTTGTACCTAAAAGAGTGTTATAGTAATAAAGCTGTTTATTAATAGTTGCGTAAGTTTCCCAGGTTGCAAAAATCGGCTTTTCAAAAAGGTAAGGCTGGTTAAGAATAATTCTGGAATCAACATAACCGTTAAGCGTGGTATCATAAATTGAAAATGCTTTGATTAGTTTGCCAAAGTCAACTTGAAAAATATTCTGAACGCCGAATGATGTACTGATAGTAAGCTTCCTGGCATCGCCGAGGAAATTCTTTCTGATGTATGAAACACCGAGACCGGCGTTAAATGCATTCTGCTGGTTGTTAAGAATTATTTCCGGATCCATTTCATTTAGCAGCCCGATATTTGCAATCATCTCAATCGGTACTTTGTTATCGGTCGTATCGTTTTCTTTAGGTCTCAGCATCACCGAATTAAACAGACCCGTCTGATACAATCTTAATTGGCTTTGGCTTAATGCGTCCTGGCTGTACAGTTGTCCTTTTTTAATTCCCGAAATATCGCGCAGCAAACCGTCTTCAACAAAATTAGCCCCGGCACCGGTTTTAGTAACCAGCACGGTGTCTATTTTATACAGGTTTCCAAGTGAGAAATAAATATTTACATCTGCCTTATAATTTACCGTATCTTTTAAAATCACCGTGCTATCCAGCCTTATATAAATGTATCCGTTATTGTTCATGTAGTTAATAAATTTGTTAGTATTGTTTTGAACTACCTCCTGCGAAAATCTTTGGTTTGTATCTAGAGCAATATCTTTATAAATATTATTATAAAGATATTTCGGTAGCCTGGATATTCCGAAAAGATTTAATTTACCAAAGTATGATGGTTTGCTTTCATCAATGGTATAATAAAGATTAATTTTTTTATCGGCAGTATCAACGGTATACCTATATCCAAACTTTGCATCGAAAAAGCCGTTGGAGTTGTAATATTCCTTCAATGCGGTCAAATCAATCTGAATGTTAGTGGAATCGAAATAAACCGGCTCCTTACCCAGGCTTGAAAATGAATGAAGGAATTTCCAGAACCACCATGGCGACGGTCGGGAATAAATTAAACCATGGAGGGTTGAAGAAGAGAAATAATTGTTCCCGATAAAGTTTATGGAATTGAGTTCATATCTAATCCCCGGCTGGGCGAATAGTTGTATGCTTGCTGTAAAAAATAAAATGAGTACTTTGTGTTTCACGAATTTATAATTGATTTCTACTATCCTTTTAAGATTGCAGTTAGTACTTTAAGACCACATCCTTCGAAATTATTTTTAGCGATGGATAATCCCTTTTAAAGTTACTTATAAAGAAACCCTTGATCTGTGGAATATCTATATTACTCGATATGAAAAGTGAAATAGGCTTATCCGGCTGAGTAACCAAATGGGCATAATAAGTCTCTTTCTTGTTAAAATTTACAAGGTAAGAATAAACCTCACCGCCGCCGCTGCCGATGAAATAATCCTGCGAATTGTAATATATCAATTCATGGTCGAAATAAGGGAACTTAATTTTCTGAACAAGACATTGCTTAAATGAACCGTTAAGCAGAGGCGTCTCGTATACTTCTTTTAATTGATCGCCGACCAATTTTAGTAAAACGAATTTAATACCCCACTGTTTAGGCATTTGGATCTCAATTCCCGCAGCAATCTCAACAACGGTATCCATGTCAAATCTTCCCTTATAGGCAAAGCTGACATTGCTTCCAAGAACTTCTTTCGCCTTCTGCAAAACTAACTGCGGATTTTCATAATCAACTGTACTGTCGTTCTGTTGATTTGGTTTTTTACCCGAACATGAAAAAAACAAAAGTGCCAGCAACAGCACAAACAAGATTGAATATCTACTTGATAACAACTAATGTTCCTTTCTTTACTACTGAATACAACTCATCAATATCTTCATTACTGATTGCTATCGAGCCGTTCGTCCAATTGTAATTAAACGGCAAATATCTAAATATAAAATCAAGCTTGCCAATACCTTGAATTCCGATATTTCCCCCTAAAGCCGTATTTGAATCAGGGCAACTGCCTCTCGCTAATTCAGATTTCAAGCTGTCGAACTGGACCTGGCTGATTAGACCTTTCCGCAGTGCATCTGCCGCATCATTTAAATTCGGATAATTCAATTTAAAGAATTTATAAAACCTACTCACGGTGTCAATCTCACAAATCCTGTAGTTGCCGACAGGGGTTGATAAATCTCCTGCTCTCGATTTCGGGACATTCACATTCCTGCCGAAGTTTGCCCTATAAGATTTTATAAGAACAGTATCCTCGTATAAATTAAGGGAATATGACTGCCGGTCTATTATAATGTAAGGCTTAGCTAATTTAGAGAATCCCTTTTCAGCCATAGTTTTGCTTAAGGGCATTTCTCTTAAGTTCAAAATGATTCCGTAAACAATGCAGCCGGAAATAAATAAAATAATTCCCCCGCTGAAAAATATAATGTTTCTTATCAAACTTTTGTTAAGATAAGATGAAATGCGAGAGTCCTCCGGGACAGATGATTTAGAATCCTTATTATTCATTAAATAGAAAATTATAACAGAAAGAACTTGTCTGCTTTTATCCTTTCAAAATTTAACTAAATTTTTCTAATATTTAAATTAAATATTTTAAATACCTGCCGAAGTAATAAAATCAAAAAGCCCAATTCCGCTTCGGTAATTGGGCTTCGGCTAAAATTGAAGAAGTCAATCTACACTTCAAGAATTTCTTTTTCTTTATGTTTCAGAAGATCGTCTATCTTTCGGATGTGCTCGTCGGTTAATTTTTGTATCCTGTCTTCGGCTTCCTTTAGCTGATCTTCGGAAATCTTTTTATTCTTTTCCTCTCTCTTAAGATGTTCATTGGCGTCTCTCCGGATGTTACGGATAGCAATCTTGTTATCCTCTCCAAATTTCTTTACGAGCTTGACGAGTTCCTTCCTTCTTTCCTCATTTAACGGAGGAACCGGTATTTTTAAATTCGTTCCGTCATTAACCGGATTAAAGCCGATATTCGCTTCGAGTATCGCCTTTTCTACTGCAGATAAAGCAGATTTATCCCACGGTGTTATCGATAATGTATGTGCGTCCATTACCGTTATGTTTGCTATCTGGTTTATCAAAATACTGCTGCCGTAATAATCTACTTTTATTCCGTCAAGCAGTGCGGTAGTTGCCTTGCCGGATCTTATTTTTACAAGCTCGCCCCGTAAAGCCTCCAGGGATTTGTCCATGCGGGCTCTAGCATCCTTTAATACATCTTCCATAAATTCCTCGCTTATTGTTAATAATATTTCAACGAGAACCTTTGATAAAAATTCTAAACGTTATCTTTTATAACTGTTCCGACGTTTTCACCGGAAACAAGTTTCAACAAATTGTCCGGCACATCCATGTTAAATACAACCATCGGCAAGTTATTCTCGCGGCACAAGCTAACCGCCGTTAAATCCATTACCCTGAGGTTTTTCTTCAGCACATCAAGGTAAGAGATATTTTCAAACTTAAAAGCATCGGGATTCTTTTCAGGGTCAGAATCAAAAACACCGTCGACTCTTGTCCCTTTAATTATTGCATCGGCTTCAATTTCAACTGCTCTTAATGAAGCCGCAGTGTCCGTGCTGAAATACGGATGCCCCGTCCCTGCTCCGAAGATAACTACCCTTCCCTTTTCAAGATGACGGATTGCCCGCCGCCTAATGTACGGCTCTGCAATTTCTTCCATATGGATAGCGCTCATCAGCCTAGAATATATTCCTTTATGCTCTATCGCATTTTGAAGAGCTAGAGAGTTAATAACCGTTGCCAGCATACCCATCTGGTCGCCGGTAACTCTGTCTATTCCCTGGTCGCTTGCACTTAAGCCGCGGTAAATGTTTCCTCCGCCGATAACTATACCAAGCTGTACGCCGGCGTCATGAACCTTCTTAATCTCGGTAGCAAAGAAATTAAGTACGTTATGGTCAATACCAAAGCCTTTTTTGCCCATCAATGATTCGCCGCTTAACTTCAGCAGAACTCTTTTATATTTCAATTTACTCATCTTCTCTAAAACCAATATTAGTATAAAACGTTGTAATTTACCGACAGTGACAAAAACTTTTAGAAATCACCAAATAATATAAAAAAAGGTCTTAAAATTATTAAGACCTTTAGAGAAAAATTATTTTTTCTCGTCGCCGAGGTGGAACCGCCGGAAAAGAGTAACTTTGACTTGTGTACCCTGTTTGGAGTTATACTCCTTAATTAAGTCACCCACGGTTTTAGTATTATCTTTAATGAAGGCTTGTTCAACCAGACAGTTTTCCTGGTAGAATTTATTTAGCCGACCTTGAGCTATCTTATCAAGAATTTGCTCAGGCTTGCCTTCTTTGCGTGCGAGCTCCTTATAGATATCCATTTCTTTGTTTATAATATCTTTTGGAACTTCTTCCCGGTAAACGCAAATCGGCTTCATCGCCGCAACCTGCATTGCAATATCCTTGCCTATTTCTGCAAATTCATTTTTGCCTTTATCGATGTTATCAAATTTAACAAGCACACCAAGCTTGGAGCCTAGGTGAATATAATCTACCAGCATTCCGCTTGGAGCTGTCTCGATAACAAAGCGTGAAATCTGGATCTTCTCACCAATCTTTCCTGTAACATCTGTAAGCTTACCCTGAAGAGAAGGATTTTTTTCCAATAAATCGTTTACACTCACCGGCTTAGTAAAATATACAGTATTAAGAACTTCATTAGCGAAATTTATAAAGTCGTCACTTCTTGCAACAAAATCAGTCTCGCAATTTACTTCAGCAATTACGCCGGTTTGCTTATCTTCGGAAATCTTTGTAAGTACCAAGCCTTCGTTAACAGCTTTCTCCGCTCTTTTGGTTGCGACCGCAGCGCCTTTTTTGCGCAGCAATTCTATTGCCTTTTCAAAATCACCGTTTGCCTCGGTAAGCGCATTCTTGCAATCCATCATACCGGCACCGGTTTTCTGTCTTAATTCATTTACTTGAGCAGCAGTTATAGCCATAGTTCATCGTCCTCTTTGAAATTATTCAACAGGAGTATTTTCTCCTTTGACTTTTCTTTCTTTCTTCACTTCTGATTTTTTTGATTCAGTTCCTTTATTCTCTTCCATTTGCTTCTGTTCGGCTTCTTTTTCTTTACGCTGTCTTTCATTTTCAGCGGCTTCCTGGGCTTTAAGCTCTTTACCCTTTGCCTCGCCTTCTATAACAGCATCAGCCATTGTCTTCACAATCAATTCTATCGTCTTGACCGCATCATCGTTAGCAGGTACAATATAATCAATCGGATCCGGGTCGCAGTTTGTATCAACAATGGCAAACACCGGGATGTTTAACCTCTTTGCTTCCTTAACGGCAATTGATTCTTTTTTAATATCAACTACAAACATTGCACCTGGCAAACGCGACATGGTCTCTATGCCTTCAAGAACTTTTTTAAGCTTGTCTTTTTCTCTTGATAAAAAAAGCCTTTCTTTCTTTGTTATCTTATCAAAAGTACCGTCGGTTTCCTGCTTTTCAATGTTGTTTAATCTCTTAATACTTTTTCTTATAGTAGAAAAGTTTGTAAGCATTCCGCCAAGCCATCTTTCGCTTACCCAATTGGTCTCGCATCTTCTGGCTTCGGTTTCGATAATGTTCTTAGCCTGCTTTTTAGTTCCGACAAATAAAACTTTCTTGCCTTCAGCCACCATCTTAGATAGGTTATCGGCAGCTTCTAAAAGCATGCTTTGAGTTTTCTTTAAATCGATTATATGAATCCCGTTTCTTTCCATGAAGATGTAAGGCTTCATTTTGGGATTCCACCGGCGGGTTAAATGACCGAAATGTGCACCGCCTTCAACCAGTTCGGTTATGTCTATCTTATTCATTTTTTACTCCTGTTTTTTATCCCGATTTTTTCGGGAGTTCTTCTACCTTCTTCAACTTTACCTTTCATCCCGGTTCAACCGGGACACAGGAGGTAAATCGGAAAGTATGATTATTAATAATTTATCTCTTAGAAAATTGAAATCTTTTTCTTGCTTTCGGCTGTCCGTATTTTTTACGTTCAACCATTCGCGGATCGCGTGTAAGATAGCCTTCAGCCTTTAATGCCGGTCTGTAATCAGGATTCAGGTTTATCAAAGCTCTTGCAATTCCAAGACGAATAGCCTGAGCCTGACCCGTAGTTCCCCCACCGACTACTCTTACAACAGCATCAAACTGACCTAATGTTTCAGTAGCCTTAAATGGATTTAAAATATCCTCTCTGCTTAAAAGCTCAGGGAAAGCATGCTCAAATTCTTTACCGTTTACCGTAATCTTTCCATTACCACTTCGTAAAATAACTCTTGCTACCGAGGTCTTTCTTCTTCCAACATGAATTTGGTCTGCCATTATTTCTCCAATATACTAATTGTTTCCGGTTTCTGAGCTTTATGCGGATGAGCATCGCCGGCATATACTTTTAATTTCTTTAATAGTTTTTTACCGAGACGGTTCTTTGGCAACATGCCTTGAACGGCACTTTGAATAACAAATTCCGGCTTCTTTGCCATCAACTCTTCAAACGTCTTAGTCTTTAAACCCCCCGGGTAACCGGAATAATGAATATATTTTTTTAGGAACTCTCGTTTACCGGTTAATTTTACCTGTTCTGCATTTATAACAACTACAAAGTCGCCTGTATCGGCATTAGGGGTAAAAGTAGGTTTATCCTTCCCGCGGATTATCCTTGCAACCTTAGTAGCAAGCCTTCCCAGCACCTGATCTTTAGCGTCGACAACATACCAGCGCCTATCGGCTTGTTCTGTAGATATAAATTTAGTCATTTGGACTTTTTTCATTAAAATGTCTCCAAACTCAAATATTCTTTTTAGTAAAGGCATGAAAATTAAGCTTTGCCGGAAAGAAAGTCAAGATTTAACAACGTCGGCAGGGTTAATTTTTTTTTCTTCCTCTACGAAGATAGTAATTTTTCATTTAAGATAATTTTCCAAAGGTTACATAATTTGGGTACTTAATTTCTTTCAATAAGAATTGTATGCTTATATCAAGTTAATGAAAGCGTAGCTGAAGCGTACCTGGAGCGGAGGTGGAAATATGTTTAACTTATTTAGCATATACTTTAACATTTTTCTAGTCAGTTTCTACCGGCGAGGAAAATTCCTTCACCCTGTTAAATTGTCATAGCTCGTATTGATTTTTCAATATTTTTTTCGATATTTAAAGAAATAGAATGACAAAGATTTCAACGGACAAGAACAAAACGGAAAAATCAGGCTATAAATATTCTTTATTGTATGCTACTCTCAATTCAATAGAAGAAGGGGTTCTTGTAAAAGACCTTGAAGGGAAAGCGGTTTTTTACAACAC
>JAJYIL010000079.1 GCA_021790055.1 Bacteroidota bacterium | reverse complement strand
AGACATAAGGATCATTCTTAGCAAAATTTTCTGCCGCCCGTCGGATCGTTCCCTTGGAATACCAGGATAGCTTTATCAGCTTGGATTATATCCGCATAAATAAAGCCTTCTCCAGGATTAGGAATATAGTATCCCTTAATAAAATTATTGTCTTTAAAAAAGAATTATTTAAGTATTCCTTTAAGATAGCTTCTCTATCTTCTCCCGAAACTTCCCTATCCAATTCCATTATCGGTTCATAATACTCATCATTGTATTCAAAAGTATTCGATACATTTGGATCTTCGTTCCATTGAATATACCTTTTGTAAAAATTGTATTTACTTACAACATTAAATCCGGTTTTTTCATAAACCGGCATTCCGAGTTGGGTTGCTATAAGCAGGAATGTCTCTACTGAATGTAAATAAGCAATGTTTAAGAGTTCATTTACGATCACGGAACCAATCCCGCGTTTTCTGTAATATTTAGCGACGATAATATGCGCCAACCAGCATGTTCTGTCCATTATTATCACCGAACCAACTCCAACAATCTTTGCATCCAGAATAATTTTACCCGGGTGGCAAAATTGCTTATCTATATAATATGAATATTTTTGAACAATGTCAGACCATCCTTCCGGCTGCAATGTTCTTATCTCTTCTAAATCATCACAATTAACTGGTTCTATTTTCATAACTACTTTCAGTTCCTGTTAATCAACAATAAATAAAGTTGTTCCCTTGTCCGTATAAGAACGATGCGCATCGGCATTATCGCCGACAAAATACGTCATGCCCTCTTTCATTAAGTGTTTTGAACCGTCTTTCAGTTCCGTAATCATTTCTCCTTTGACGCAGTAAATTATATGTCCCTTTTCGCACCAATGATCTGCAAAGTAATTGGGAGAATATTCAACAATTCTTACCCTTATATTTCCAATCAGTTTAACTTTCCAAAGAGCATAACCTGTTGTTCCCTCGTGACGTTCCGGCTTTACTTCATCCCAGCTTAATTCATTAAAGCTAATATTGTTTTCAATTTTCATTTTTTACTCTTATAATTTTTTTTAAACACCGAACTGTTTTAGATGATGGTCAAGATGATATTCCATCAGGCTGTCCCAACGCTGCTTTTCCATGTATCCAAAGAAAGGATGCTCTGCATAAATAAAATCATCCGGTAATTTAGAAAACTTAATTAGATAATTTTTTAATGTCGCAACATCTTCTAAAAATTCACCGGGCTGTGTCCCTTCTCCTTTTACCTGATCAAATCCTTTCGGCACCGGTACGCTTTTACCCGCACGGGCTAAAGCTAAAATTTCACTTGGCTCGACCTTACCGTACTCTTCCGCTCTCATTTCACCTATTGCCATTCGAAATGCATCTGCACAATGACATATCACCTGGTTAACATTCATCTTACCGAATTTAGGCTTTTGCACAGGTCTCAAATTATCAATTCGATTAATAAATGAATTTATTTTTTCTTGTGTCATCATTTTCTCAAATTATTTTTTAGCTTCAATTTTTATTCTTCAGGATACTCTAAGTAAATATCATCTGCCAGTTTACCTTACTGCCGCACCTTTACTTTTTTGAAGACGTTCTTTTTGGAGCTTTTCATATGCCTTTGTCATAAATGAAATCATCAAAGAGGGCGAAAGGCGGTTTAACCACCAGATTATCTTCCACCATGAAGGGACAATAATTATTGCCTTATTTTTTGCAACCGCATCAAGCGCCTTCACGGCAAAACTGTCTGCAGGCATTGGTTTCAGTTTCTCCCATTCTTCCTTCTGTTCATCAGGCGATCGATTGATAAGATTTTTACTGTACTTTCCACCTTCTAAAATTGGAGTTCGAACAACGCCGGGGCATAATACGCTAACCCGAATCCCATTTAACGCAGCTTCCGGGCGTAATCCGATTGATAATCCGATTACTCCATGCTTTGTAGTACTATAAGAAACCAATCCCGGTGAAGGTTGAAAGCCTGCAATTGAAGAGGTATTAACGATGTGTCCGAATCCTTGTGCCAGCATAATTTTATAAGCTGCTTGAACACCGTTTATTACTCCAATTAGGTTTATATTTAAAATTGAATTCCAGTCATCAATAGTATGAAGGTGTACTGGTCCGCTGATTTCGATGCCTGCATTATTAAACATAAAATCCAATCTGCCTGTTTTATTAACAACGGAATTAAGGATAGATTCAACTTCGGGAAAATTCCTAACATCAAGTTGATAAGCAAATGCATTTCCTCCAGCTTCATTAATTTTCGAAGCGGTTTCTTGAGCAAGTGTAACTTGACGGTCAGCAATAAATACCTCACTTCCGCGTCTTGATAATTCTTCGGCAATAGCGCGACCGATGCCCGAAGCGCCGCCTGTTACTACAGACGTAGCTCCATTGAAAATACGAATAGATTTAGCCATATAAGTACCTCCTCCTTTAGAAATTTAATTTTGATGATTTAGCCCAAACCTGGCAATGTAAAAAAAGTTATATCCCCCGTTTCAAAATTAGCAGGTTGGTGCTTCTTATCCAAGAAAAATAGAATTTTTCTAAAACATCCCCATCAAAAATCTAATAGATAGCTTCTCTAATTTTCGCGCTGATGTAATCCATAATCCAGACAACAAAAGCAATCATAAGTATGATCAATCCAACTTCGCGCCAGCGTGCAAGACCTTGATACTGCATTAGCATTGTACCGATTCCACCTCCGCCGACAAGACCTATAACGGTCGCCATTCTAACATTTATATCCCAGCGGTAAATTGTAAATGATAAGAACGGCAAAACTATCTGAGGTACCACTGCGTGCCATACTATCTGAATTTTGTTGGCACCGGTTGCCGATATGGCTTCCATCGGTCCTGATTCTATGCTTTCTATCGCCTCAGAATATAGCTTGGCATTTGATGCGATTGTATGAACGAGCAGCGCAATCATTCCGGCAAACGGACCAATGCCTACCCAGACTGAAAAAATTATTGCCCAGATTAAAGGCTCAATGGAACGGATAAAGTTGAGAATTATTCTCAGCACATAATAAATGGCAAAGGTAACTTTATTTTCTCTCATTAAGTTTCTTGCGGTAAAAAAACTGATAATAAGAGTAGGAGGAATCGAGATTAGAGTAGCGACAAGCGCAATGTAAATTGTTTCAATCATTGCAAAGAGCGCATCGTCGAAGATACCGAATTGAGGATGAAAAAGAGCGCTGAATAATCTTCCTGCGCCTTTTAAGCCGTCAGGCGAGAATAAACTGACGATAGAAATTTTTGTAACTATCCAGCCCGCAATAAAGGTAATATCGAAAAGGAACCAACCGAATAGCTCGATAGTCCATTTAGTTGTTTTATTATCCTTGGCTACTCCAAACAATTTGCATGAAAGCGAAGTACGCGTAAGCGCCCATAAGGTACCGGCAATTACACTGATGAAAAAGACTATAATTATCTGTATCCATGAAAACGGAAGGTCTCTTAAGTCTAAAAAGAATTTATAATAGATCGCCCTCTGCACGACAAGTATACTGTAAAAGACAAAAAATATATCAAGAAGAATTGCCTGGTAAAGCCCGTATTTATGTTCTCTCTTCTTATTTTCTTCTATCAAATTCTTTAACTGTGCTTCAACTGCGGTCTGCTTGCTCATCTTATTTCCACCTCTTCGGCTTCTTCTCCGTAAATAGTTTTGAACCAGTTTTCATCGATGTCGCGCGGTGAGCCTTCATAAATTACCTCACCGGCTCTAAGTGCGATTACACGAGTCGCATATCTTCTTACAAGGCTAAGAAAATGTAAATTGCAAATTACTGTAGTACCTAATTCCTTGTTTATCTTTTCAAAGTACTGCATCACAGAATTTGATGTTGCCGGATCGAGCGATGCAACGGGCTCGTCCGCCAAAAGAAGCTTCGGGTTCTGCATTAGGCTACGCGCAATGGCAACTCGTTGCTGCTGACCGCCGCTTAAAGCGTCTGCCCGCACCTTTGCTTTATCTGAGATGCCGACTGTTTCTAAGCACCGGTAGGCTTCGTTATAAACCTTATCATTATATTTTTCTAATATCGATTCAAAAGTCTTTAAAGAACCGAGCTTACCGCTAATTACATTCGATAAGACAGACTTCCTCTTTATAAGATTAAATTGCTGGAAGACCATCCCGATTTGCATTTTAACCTTGCGGAGCTCCTCGCCATTAATGTGTGTAATGTCTTTGCCGTTAAATTCAACTAAGCCGGATGTAGGTTCTATAAGCCTGTTGATGCACCTTAATAAAGTTGATTTACCTGAACCGCTTAATCCGATTACAACGAGGAACTCACCTTCCTCAACTTCGAAACTTACGCCTTTCAACGCATGTGTTCCGGATTTATAAATCTTATGCAGGTTTTGAACTTTTAATAACATTACTTCTTCATTAAATCTTCAAAGTTAATATGCTGGCGCTCTAATAATTTTCTCAGCGAATCGTAGTCGCTATCTTTTGTGCGGATGAGTCCGGTAATATCGTATATATCGAACAAGGATTTTTGCCCTTCCGGCGTTTTAACAAAATCGAGCAAGGCATTTATAATTTTGTTCTTCATTTCTTCGCTCATGTCTTTTCTAAACACCCAGGGATCGTTTGGAATATTCTGCGTAAAGCCGATAATCTTTACCTTCTTGGCTACATCCGGGAATTGCTTTAGAACTCTCATCCTTGCATCCATTATTTCACCGGTTTTTGGATCGGGAGGGGCATAATAAGTTGCGCCTGCGTCAACTTGCCTTTCATAAACCATCGTCACCACGTTATCATGCCTCATTGCAAATACAGTCTCACTGGGCTTAACTCCAAGGCTGTCAAGCACAGCTTTCGGTAAAATATAACCTGATGTTGACGACGGATCCACGTAAGCCATGCTTCTGCCGTTTATATCTTTTATTGTATTTATGCCCGAATTGTAACGGGTAATAAATTGACCTTTATAAGAAGTTTCATTGCCTTCGCGAACTACTCTAAGCATAGCTTGAGCGCCGTATTTAGCATGTGCCATCAAATATGAAAAAGTATTTATGGCAGCCACATCTACCTTGTCGGATCCGAAAGCTTCTACGACCGCTACATAGCTTGCAGGAACAGCAGTGGTATAATAGTACCCGGTTTCCTTGTGAAGAAAATCCGTTAACGACTTCGCATTAAATGAAATTCTTTTTGCATCAACTGAAGGAGTGAAATAAATTCTTATCGGATTAGAATAAGAGCCCAGCGAGCCTTCGTTTAGTTGTCTAACGGTAATGGCTGCTATAAAAATTATGATCGGCGAAAGATAAAGCAGGTATTTTACTATTTTCATAAATCAATAAATTAGTACGACAAATATGCAAATTACATGTAATTCATTCAAACAAAATTGATGTTAAATTTATATTAATTCTGAAATTTCATACCGCCCTGTTAACCACCGGTCTTGTCTAACTTTTTTTTGGTCAAAAATTGTCCCCTTTAAAAAGTTTCTTGAAAAGTGTGCTAATCATCATTCCCACTATTATTCGGTTCAACTAAATTCTAAATGAAATTTTAAAAACAAAATTAAGGAGAAAAATTGGAACGTACTTAGCTACTGTGCCGGAGATTCATAAAAAGATATCGTGATTCCGGGAATAGAGATTTTTTTAATCGGCTAAACATAGGAAGGAAAGAAATTATGGAAGATACAAGAGAATTCACGATAGCGGTTTTGAAAGATTTAATTCAAAGCTGCATTGAAGAACAATCATTATTTAATAGGGCATCAAAAAAAATTAGCGATCCAAAGCTGCTTCTAACTATAAGCAACAATTCAAAAGAAAAAGCAAATTATATAAGTAAGCTCGAAAGAGAGATTAAAAGGTTGGGTGGGAGTCTAAGCTATCAGGATAACATGGAAAAGAACTTTAACAACTCAAATGATACAATTGCCGATTATGACGACGACAGGATTTTGCTGGAATGTGTAAATAAAGATGTAATGACGTTGAATATGTATTCTAATGCAATTAAAGAAGAAATTCTTTGGGAGGTTATCCCCCTCGTCGCTAAACAATATTTTGAATCTCAAAGTATGCATGAAAGTTTAATGCGTTCGTTCGATAAATTTCAACGGACACAGTTTAACATAGCATAGAACTTTATCAGATGCATTAATATTATTTTCCAAAGAGCGAGGTATTATCAGCGGATTCGAATTTTGTTTTGCCAAACCGCTTATAAGCCAATTCGGTCGCTTCTCTGCCGCGTGGCGTGCGATGAATAAATCCTTGCTGGATTAAAAACGGCTCGTATACTTCTTCGATGGTCCCGGGATCTTCATTAACAGCAACTGCCAAAGTACCAAGACCGACAGGACCGCCTTTATACTTTTCAATTATTGTCAGAATAATATCCTTGTCCATTTCATCGAGACCGAATTCATCTACCTCAAGTGCGGATAGAGCTTTTTTTGATATTTCAATATCAATTGATTTTTTATCCTCAAAGTCAGCAAAGTCGCGGGTACGTCTTAAAAGCCTGTTTGCAATTCTTGGCGTTCCCCTGGAACGTTTGGCAATTTCAAAAGCTGCATCAATGTCTATTTTCAAATTTAAAATCTTAGCAGAGCGGGCAACTATTTTATGCAGAATTTCGGAATCATAATAATCAAGCCTGAACTTAATTCCGAATCTATCCCTTAGCGGTGATGTAAGCATACCGGCTCTTGTCGTCGCTCCAATTAATGTGTATTTAGGCAGGCTGATTTGAACTGATCTTGCATTCGGACCGCTGTCAATCATTATATCAAGCTTGTAGTCTTCCATTGCCGAATACAAATATTCTTCAACTACCGGACTTAAGCGGTGGATCTCATCAATAAATAGAACCGATTTTTCTTCGAGCGTGGTTAAAAGACCGGCTAAATCGCCAGGCTTTTCAAGTACAGGACCTGAAGTAATTTTTAGCTTAACACCCATCTCGTGTGCAATAATATAAGCTAAAGTAGTTTTTCCTAATCCGGGAGGTCCGGTTAGTAGAACATGGTCGAGAGCGTCTCCACGTTTTATTGCAGCGGAGATAAATACATTTAGATTGTCCGTAATTTTAGATTGACCTAGGAAGTCGGAAATTCTTAAAGGTCGCAGAGATTGCTCGTACTGTTTTTCTTCTTCGGAAATATCCGGGTTTGTAGATGCCGACTTTCTCATTTGTTCAAAATATGTTTTTAAATTTTTCCGCTTTAAAGTTAATCTAAAATTTATTCACAGCCATACGGGTTAAAGAATATTTTATGCGGCTACTTCCCTAAACTTGATTTTAAATTTGTTTATTACGATAACCATCAATGTCATAGAGATAATCATCAAAAGAGCCATGCTTATTGTCCACCAAACATTTAATCTTTTATCTAAAATTGTAATTAGCCCCGGATACCATGCACAGCCGTACAGAATTGTCAGGTGGACGACATAAATAAGCAATGTATTCCTGCCTAGAAGAACGAATATCCTCGGGATAGATTTAAGCTTCAACGCAATAAAAGAAACAATTGAATTTAGAATCAGTACTATGCCAAGCCTGAAAAGAATTAGGTTAGGGCTGGTAGTCCAGAAATTCGATTGACCGTACATTGCCAGTTCAACCTGATTGCCGGCAACAGCAAGGGCAATAAAAAAAGCACCCGCGCCTGCAAGCCAGTAACTAAACCTAATATTTTTAAATACATTCGGATGCCTTGCAAGGTAGCTGCCGAGAACTCCTCCGGCAATAACATAACCAGCCCACGGAAACAATGGAAAGTTTGAACCGGTACCCGTATAAAAATAGCCTGCTAAAAATTGCGGCATATACTTCTGCCAATCAATTAAAGAGAAAGGCTGGTACAAGCCGAAAAAAATCAGCGCTGAAATAGAAAAGACTTTGTAGTCGCTAAGCTTTAACTTTTCCGAAATGTAAGCAGCCATCATGAGAAATAAAATTCCAAAACCAATTAGGTGAAGAACATCCACCGAGTAAAAAGTTTTCCACTCTTCAGAGGTTACATTTGAAAAATCAATCAATGTTGGAGTTGGATAACGAAGCAAGTAACCTAAAAATACCAGCAGAAAAAATCTTTTAATTCCTTTTCTTACCCTTGGATTAGTTTCGAAAGGCTCATTAACAAGCCGTAATAGATAAGTAAATACAGTACCTGCCGTAAAAAGAAACATTGGCGCCGTCATCCCCCGCATAAAAACCCAGAAATTGAATATCGGCGAATCCATATTTCTGTAATCATTAGATAAAAGAACGTCTACCGTATGCCCCTGTACCATTTGAAGAACTGCAAATGCACGCATCAAATCAATAAAAATGATTCTATTCTTCTTAGAACTTTGTGTCATTACCTCAATATAAATTAAATTTTTTCACGGCGGTTAAAATAATTAAATCCCAAATAATAATTACTATTTTACACTAACGGAATTTAAATTTCAATTCTTATATTAGAATACCTAATTGTTAAACTTATTGTCCCGGGAAATGCTTGAAGTAAAAAACCTGACTAAGATCTTTAAGGATACTGTAGCTGTAAATAATATCTCGTTTAAGATAGAGCCGGGGAAAATATTCGGACTACTGGGACCAAACGGCGCGGGCAAGACTACAACAATCCGTACTGTTCTTAACATTATTAAGCCTTCTTCTGGAACAATCTTATTCGATAACAAACAGGCATCAAAAAAATTTTTTAACATTACCGGGTATCTCCCGGAAGAAAGAGGACTTTATAAAAAGGGCAAGGTTGAAGATACTATTCTCTACTTTGCTCAACTTAAAGGTATGGAAAGAAAAATTGCCCGCCTTGAAGCAATGAGGTGGCTGAAGAAAATGGAAATTGAAAGATATGAGAATAAGAAGATTGAAGAGCTTTCTAAAGGCAACCAGCAGAAGGTGCAGTTTATTTCCGCTGTTATCCATAACCCCCGGCTCCTTATTCTAGATGAGCCTTTCAGCGGATTCGATCCGATAAACCAGCAGCTTATTAAAGAAGTGCTGCTTTCCTTTATCGTATCCGGTAAAACCATAATTCTGTCAACTCATCAAATGGATACTGCAGAGAAGCTGTGTTCGGATATATTGCTCATCAACAACGGTAAGGAAGTATGCAGCGGCAATCTCTCCAACATAAAAAAACAGTACGGCTCCAACTTTGTAAAGGTAGAATTTGCAGGCAACCCATCGGTTTTAATTTCTCATCCTTCCGTCTTACTTATTGATATATACAGTAACTATGCGGAAATACAATTGAAAGAATCTGCCTTACCGTATGAGTTTCTTCGTGATATCGCTTCAAAAATAAATGTAACTCATTTTTCAATTGTGGAACCGACTTTGAATAAGATTTTCATTGATTCTATTAAACAAAGCTCAAACTAATAGATGAAGAAAGCACTGATTGTTGCACGCTGGGAATTTTGGGAAAAGGTAAGAACGAAAACCTTTCTTATCTCACTTATCATAACTCCGCTTATCATTATCGGATTTGCAGTTGCACCAACCCTGCTTTCAAACCAGAAAGACAACACTACAAGAGCAATAGGTATTTTAGACACTTCAGGTATTTACTTCAACATACTAAAGACAAACCTGGAAAAATATAAGCTGCCGGATAAACAGCCCAATTTCATTATAGTAAATCTTTTTAATAAGAATGAAAGCCTAACCGCAATGAAACAAACTGCGGATGCCTATACTTTATCCGGCAAGGTCGATGGTTACTTGTACATTACTAA
>JAJYIL010000078.1 GCA_021790055.1 Bacteroidota bacterium | reverse complement strand
ATGTTCAGCAGAGAGACAAAGAGATTGCCAAATGGAATGAATTAAACGCCGAGCATAAAGCAATCGGCGAATGTCCGGAAAAATTAGCTGCCGGCGAGAAGTTCACTAAAAAGTATGCGCTGCCTTCCAAAGCAATCTTCTGGTCTAAGCAGCCTGAGCTAAATAAAGCAGGAATATTGGAAGCACGAGGTTATTTTTATCCCGAGCTTGTAATATTGCACGCAGCCGGATTCAAGCTTCAGAATGAAGCTTACGCTTTGAATGAAACCACCAGGATAATGATAAGACTAGTGTTCCCGTTCATAATTCTAATTATAGTTTCATTATTGACTAAAAAGAATAACGACGAAGTAACAGATCGGTTCTTCATCAAAATGCGGACACGAGTAAGAGGTTTAGGTGCGGAAGTCGATGCTGCCGATTTAAAAGAATCTTTTACAAATCCTGAAAAGACTAAAGAGATGTTATTGTTTCCGAAGACCAATCTAGAAATATATAAATGGAACAAGCAGGATACACTCGGATTCTTGTTCTCCATAGTAGTCGTGTTTATTGTACTTGGAACTTTGTACATGGCGGTTAGTGTATATTGATACTATTAACCGGAAACATTGAGGTCAAACAAAAGCTGTATATGCCTAGCGTATAGAGCAAAAAGTAACGGTGCTTTGCTAAAATCTTTTTGTATAAGATTTAAAGACAAATAGAAAATACAGGTAGTAAAAGAATTGCAGAAAATTAGTCGAGGCGAATTTCTTAAAACGAGTGTTCTGGGAATAGCTGCCTCTGTTGTACCGGTAGAAATATTTCCTATAAAAGAACAGGAAGATGACGGTGATGATAAAGAATTTATAAACCGTTTATTAAAATATAATGATCTTGCCGCCGCAAAAATATTAGGACTAGACGATGAGAATGAACAGTGGGGAATATTTGGAAGAATAAGCGTTGACTTTTCGATACTTGTTGCTTCATACTGTCAACCCGGTTCAAAACATTACAGATCAAGTTCTGTCCTAAATAAGATGGACAAGATAATAACACATTATCTCAGCATACAATATTCTAACGGGACTATCGATGCGGGAGGTAATCGTCAATCTCCGCCGGATACCGGTTTTTTATTACGCCACCTGTGTCCTTCATGGAACGTTCTTAATCAGCATCAGTTTGATGAACTGAAAGACCTCATGGCAAAGCTGAAGAAATTTATGCTGAACGTTGGCGATGCATTGGTAAACGGCGGCGTACATACACCAAACCATAGATGGGAAGTCTCTTCTGGATTAGTAGACTTGTATTCAATTTTTAATGAGGAAAGATTTCTGAAAAGAGCAGAGGAATGGCTGGCTGAAGGATTTTATATTGATGAAGACGGACAATACTCCGAAAGAAGCAGGATCTATTCACAGGTTGTTGATTTTTCACTTCTCAACATGGGGCGCTTATTAAACCGTCCTTCGTATTTTGATATTGTAAAGAGGAACCTTGTATCCACTTACTACTATATGGAAACAAATGGAGAGCTTGTTACGTTGGATTCAAGAAGGCAAGATCAATATGCTCAAATATCTATTACCGGGTACTATATGTATTACAGGTTCCTTGCTATCCTGGATAACGATCAATTCTTAGCATCGGTAGCGCGTGAGATTGAAACTTTTCATGGCTTTGATCATAATGTTTTATCGCAGTCATTGATTTTTGTTATGAATAATCCAATGCTTGGGAACAAGCTTCCAGAAGGCACTAAACTTCCTACCGATTATGCAAAGCTGTATTCTATGTCTGGCTTAGCAAGAATTAGAAGAGAGAACATCACGTCTTCCATATTCGGAGGAAACGATAAGCCTTTAATCATTTCCTCCGGACGCTCCTGCATCCCGACTTTTTTTACTTATAGAAAGGGTGAGGCAATTCTTGAATATGCAAGATTATCGACTAACTTTTTTAATATGGGTTATTTCAGAAGCGATGGTGTAAAAAAGGACGGGAATAAATATACCTTATCTGAAGAAAAGGAAGCGTACTATTATCAGCCAATGCCCCCCGATAAAATAAATAAAGATGGAGACTATAAGCTTTCCGAATCGGTGGATAGAAGATTCTGGGGTAAGATGGATTATGAATCGCGCCCAAGAACTACATTGTCGCAGGAGACAAAGATTGTAGTCGAAGAGAATAACGGCGCTTTTAAAATGGACATCGAGGTAGCAGGACCTAAAAACGTTGAAGTAACTTTGGAGTTCTGTTTTAGATACGGCGGAACATTGAAAGGAGTTTCTCCTGCTAATGGTAAAGATGATTATCTCTTAAAAAGCGGAAACATGAAATACCTCTTCGGCAATGATATAATTGAGATAGGACCGGGGATAGCGGAGTTTGATCGCATTGGCGTTATTGACGGAGAAGTTTACTCTTCACACTTCGGTACCATAAAAGGCAAAGGAATGCATGTTTACATGACCGGCTTCGTTCCTTTCAAGCATTCTCTAACTATTAAGTGAATCGATGAAGCTAAACATTAATTTAAGTGCTTGAATGAATGACCGGCAATAATGATAATGAATGATTCAAATACGCCGCTTCATTTGTTAAAGCCTGATTATAAGATTTACTACGGAATACCATCAAGGGAAAAGATTAAATCCCGGTTAATGCAAATTCTAAATTATCTGGAAAAGGCAACTCCGGCAAGACTTCTTTACAAAAAGAAAAATCTGAAGAACAGCGAACGTGAAAAAATTAATAAAGATGCAAAATTTGCCGACGGCAACTTCAGGCTTACCAGCTATGAATGGGGAGTAACATACGCAGGTATGCTTCTCGCTGGAAATGCAACAGGAGAACAACGGTTTATCGAGTATACAGAAAAGCGTTTGAAAATGATTGCCGACTTAAGCTTGTTTTTTATGAACAGCAAAAAGATCGATGCGGATTTAGAATCGCCTGTATATTCAGTTTTGCATCCGCAGGCGCTTGATGATGCCGGAGCGTTGTGCGCCTCAATGATAAAGGCTGAGGCTGCCGGATTAAAAATAGGTCTTCGTCCGTTAATTGATAATTTTATTACTTATATCTACGCAGGACAATACCGTTTACCGGATGGAACTTTTGCACGCAGAAGACCTTATCCCGATACCTTGTGGATTGATGATTTGTTTATGAGTGTTCCGGCGCTGGCTCAAATGGGCAGGTTAACAGGCAATTCTAAGTATCTGGATGATGCCGTCAAACAAATTTTACAATTCTCTAACAGAATGTTCAATAAGCAAAAGGGATTATATTTTCATGGTTGGGTAAAACAAATGGATGTCCATCCCGAGTTCTATTGGGGAAGAGCAAACGGCTGGGCAATTATGGCTATGATAGAATTATTAAGTGTCTTATCTAAAACTCATGCAGGCTATCAGGAAGTGCTGGATCAATTTCGTGCGCATGTCAATGGATTGACTGCTTATCAGTCAGGTACCGGCTTTTGGCATCAACTGTTAGACCGTAATGATTCATACTTAGAAAATTCCGCTACTGCTATTTTTACCTACTCATTCGCAAAAGCAATTAACGACGGAATCATCGATAAATTTGCCTTTGCGCCGGTTGCAATTTTAGGATGGAATGCCGTAGAATCTAAAATAAATAATACCGGGCAGGTTGAGGGAACATGCGTTGGAACCGGATTGGGCTTTGACCCTGCATTTTACTGTTGCAGACCAACTAATGCTTTTGCAGCGCACGGATATGGACCGGTATTGTTAGCCGGGGCTGAAATAATTCGCCTGATTGAAAACCATAATTTTGAAATAAATGAAAATTCGCTGCAGCTTAAAAATTAAGCCGGTGAATCTTTAGGTGATTCATTTATTTTATGATTAAATTATCCTTGTGCGATAATCAAAAAAGTTTAATAAGGAGATTGCTAAGAAATGGATATAAGATATTCATCTAATTTTGAAGGATTAGCATTATGGAAAGTTCTGCTGCAGTAAAAATAATTCTAACAATTTTTTTAGGTGTCTTTGTTAATTCTAACGGAATTTCTTTGGCTCAAATTAAAAGCTCTACTGTGAATGAAGTGGCAGCAACACCGCCGATGGGTTGGAACAGCTACGATGCATTCGGGAGTACAATTACGGAATCGCAGTTTAAGGCTGAAGTAAATTTTATGAAAAGGAATTTACTAAAGTACGGTTGGAAGTATGCGGTGATCGATTACCTCTGGTTTAATCCCGACCCCGGCGGTTGGAAGAAGTCTAAATCATTTTATGAAGAACAGAACGTACGTCTTTATAAAGACGGCAGACCGATTGACTCGCTGACAATGGATAAATACGGAAGGCTTTTACCTGCAGTGAACAGGTTTCCGTCTAACGTCAACGGTAAAGGCTTTAAGCCGATTGCAGATTACGTCCACAAACTCGGACTTAAATTTGGCTTTCATATTATGCGGGGAATTCCGAGGCAGGCATATTGGGATAACACTCCAATAAAAGGAACTTCATACACTGCGCGAGAAATTGCAGATACTAATTCATCGGACTTGTGTAAGTGGAGCAACAACATGTACGGCGTTGAGCCTAACAAGCCGGGAGCGCAGGAATATTAGAATTCACTTTTCGATCTTTATGCAAAGTGGGGTGCGGATTTTATTAAAGTTGACGACATTGCGAGACCATATCATAAAGGCGAGATAGAAATGATCCGCAGGGCAATAGACCAGTGCGGCAGACCGATGGTGCTTAGCTTGTCTCCGGGTGAAGCGCCTTTATCCGAAGCGGATAATCTTATCAAAAATGCGAACATGTGGCGGGTTTCCAACGATATGTGGGACAACTGGAAAAACGTAAGACACAATTTTGATTTGCTGGATAAATGGTCTCCGTACATCCGGAAGCATCATTACCCTGATGCTGATATGATGCCCCTCGGACATCTATCGCTAAACGGTAGACCGGTTGGTCCGGATAGAATGTCGCATCTAACTAAAAATGAAACTTACACGCTGCTAAGTCTCTGGTGCATTGCACACTCCCCGTTAATCATGGGAGGCGATCTTTTAACATCGCCTAAGTGGGTGATTTCATTACTTCAAAATAAAGAAGTGATTGAAGTCGATCAGCACAGCAGCGATAACCACCAGGTATTTAGAAATGATGACGAAGCATTCTGGATGGCGAAAGGTGCAAAGCCCGGCGTTATATATATTGCATTGTTCAACCTGGAAGATAAACAGCAAACGATTGAATTTAAGTTTGATTTGGTTCCAGGATTGAAAGGATATTACAAGGTAAGAAATTTATGGTCGAAAAAAGATTTGGGAGTTAGAATGAAATCCATAAGCGCGGCGCTTGGCGCGCATGGAGCCGGGTTATTCAAATTAGAAGAATAATAATGTTATGAAAACTAAACAACATATAACTCAAGTCATTCATTCTATAGAATGTTGGAGTAATGGAGTAATGGAGTTGTCTCTTTACTCCAATATTCCATTACTCCTAAACTCCAAAGGTGGTATCTTATATAAGATAATTTATAGAAGATTTTTTTTATTATTTTTAATTGCACTTCTTGCCGGGTGCGGTAAGGAAAGTAAATGGATAGCAACGGCGCCGGCAGGTTCTCTTTATACCAATATAAATTACACAGGGAGAACAGTACTTCCAAACGGACGTTTTTTAACTCCTGAGGGAAAACAAATTGTTGTTGCGCCTCATCCATACGGCTTAGTCCTATCGCCGGATGGTAAGACTTGTGTTACTGCAAATTCGGGAGTTCGACCTTTTTCCATTACGATTATCAGAAATATAGAAAGTAACAACCCGGTTGTACGGCAAATTCCTCCCGGTTATAAAAACAATAAGAATATTCTGGATGATGTTTTCATGGGACTTGCAATCAGCCCGGATAACAAAACATTGTACGTCGCCGGAGGTGAGGATAATAAAATTTATATTTTTGATCTCTCCACCGATAAGAAAATAGGCTTTATTAATTGCGCAGTTAAAACACCGGATGCAGACTACACCGACGGTTACATTGGCGATATGATCCTGAGTAAGGACGGCTCAAGGCTTTACGCTTTAGATCAAATAGGATTCCGGCTTATTGTAATTAATACGCGGACAAAAGAAATCCTTTACAATGTTCCCACTGGAAGGTATCCTTTTGGAATTACTTTGTCGCCTGACGGCAAGTATGCTTATGTTGCCAACGTGGGCATGTATGCTTATAAAAGGATAAGTTCATTCGATCCGGCACATCCTGACAAGACATCATTAGCTTATCCGCCCTTTGCTTATCTCTCAAAGGAATCTGTTTACGGAATTCATAATGACAGCATTGATATTCCTGGTCTCGGCGAGCCTAATACCACAGAGTCTTTTTCAGTATGGGCGATTGATATTGGCAATCACGGTGTGCCGAAAGTAACCGCAAAGATTAAGACAGGCATTTTAGTCGGTCAAGTTATGAATGGAATACCAGCAGTTGGCGGCTCCAGTCCCAACTCTGTTGCCGCTACAAACAAGTATATCTTTGTTTCCAACGGGAACGATGACTGCATATCAGTAATTGATGTTAAGAAAGATTCGGTTATCAAAAATATTTTTTTAAATCCTGATAAAAGATTAAAAGAGCTAAGAGGAGTTATTCCCTTTGGATTAGCAATAGATAAAAGCGATAAAAGGCTTTACGTTGCCGAAGCGGGAATTGATGCGGTCGGAGTTATAGACATTCCGAAGTTATCAGTAATTGGACATATCCCGGTAGGCTGGTTCCCCTCAAAGATTGTAGTTACAAATGACGATAAAAAATTAATAGTAACCAACGGTAAGGGCTTTGGAAGCGGTCCGAACGGAGGCGCCGGTTTTACTCCCGGTCCTGAAGGAACTTACGTCGGATTTTTAATGAGAGGTTCAATATCTATCATTAATATTCCAAATGATGAGCAGCTAAAGGCAGATACAAAAAAGGTAATTGAAGACGACTTCAAATTCTTAAAATCATCGGATAAAGAATTTGCATGGCGGAAAAATAATCCTATTCCGTTATATCCAGGACAGAAGAGCTCGCCGATAAAGCATATCATTTTAATCATCAAAGAAAACAGGACGTACGACCAGGTTCTAGGTCAGTATAAAAAAGGTAAAGGCGATCCTACATTAGTCCAGTATGGAGCGCACGTAACCTTTACCAACAGGGAAAACACAGATACAGTCAGAGACGTAACCGTTATGCCTAATCATCTTGCTCTTGCAAGTAAGTTTGCTACATCCGATAATTATTATACAGATTCCGACTGCTCCGCTTACGGTCATCGCTGGCTGGCTGATACTTATCCTAATGAATGGGTAGAAACAAGCGTGCCTGCTACATACGGAGGCAGCAGAAAGGTAAAAGTAAATTCCAGGGCTCCGGGGACGCTTGCATTCGTTGGAGCGAAGCATGCTATGTATCCCGAAGACTATAATGAGGATGGTTCAATCTGGGAACACCTTAGCAGGAATAAAATTAATTTTTATAACTTCGGCTTCGGGCTGCAGTTTGCAAACGGATACGAGCCGGGTCCGCAAAAGCAAATACCGGTCGAAACTAAGGAATCAAGCAATGGTTCTTTTAAAAGAAATCATCAAATTCTAACCGGGCTCGGGATGAGATATATTGTTAATTATCCAGTACCGGCTCCGATGTATTATAAATCGTCCAGGAGGTATCCTACATTTAACTTGGGTATTCCTGATCAATATAGAGCCGATGTATTTATTAAAGAATTTACAGAGAGATGGCTTAACGGCAAAAAAGAAATGCCGCCTGTAATTACGATGGTACTGCCAAACGATCATGGTGGAATTGAGCGCCCGGCAGATGGTTATCCGTTTATAGAAAGCTACATGGCTGACAACGATCTGGCGTTAGGCAGGATTATAGAATTTATTTCTCACACAAAATACTGGAAGAGCACTGCAATCTTTGTAACGGAAGATGATGCTCAAAGCGGGCAAGATCATATTGACGCCCACAGGAGTGTTCTACTTGTAATTTCGCCTTATGTAAAGAGAGGCTATGTAAGCAAAGTACATTACAGCTTCGGCAGTCTGTTTAAGACCTTCTGGAACATCATCGGCATTCCATATCTAAACCAGTATGATGCGGGTGCAACAGATCTTGCCGATTTGTTTACAGACAAGCCCGACTTTACTCGGTACAAATATCTTCCGGAAGATAAAAGAATATTTAATGTAAAAGACATTCTTACTCCTACTGATAAAAATTTTGATTGGAAAGCAGTCAATCAATCCCCGCAAATGGATGACCCTGACGATATGCAAAAATGGAGTAAGGAAGATTATAAGGAGCTAATAAAAAGCATAGAAATTGAGAAAGCTGAAAAATGATTAGCTATTCAGGTTAATAAATTGACTTAATAACATAGAATTAAACCGCAAGCATTTTTGATGAAAGCAAATAGAAAGAAGGTAGAAAGAAGAAGGGAATCAGACAAAGCACAGAAAATGCCGAAACGGGAGAGGATAAAGGAATTTTTTAAGAATTTTCCGTAGAAGGCATTTTTCCCTCTATAATTAATATATGCTAAAGAAGTATTTACAGTTTTACTTGACAAAAGAATTAGAAATAATTTAAATTTGACAAAAGACTTGTAAACTGAGGAACCTTTTATGAGGAATTTCGTGGAGTGAGTCTTTTATTAAAATTAATAGGCAATAGTAATAGTCGCTTAACAATGAATTACAACTACTCATTGTCTCTGGCAATTTACAATTTACTCAGGTTCGGCTCACGGGGTTTTAATCGAACTACTATATAATTGAAACGTTGTTTCAATAAAAGGTTCCACAGAGAAGCTTTCTTTATCAGTCCCAATCATTCCTTCCTCATTTATCAAGCCTTTCTTTTTATCACCGTGTACACCTATAAAATCCCAGTAGATTTGAATATTCGAGAGATATTTTGGAAAATAATCTTTTGGATAATGCTTAGCAACCTGCTCGATGAAATAATTTTTGTCTTCAGTAAAATTATAATTCTCAACTTCAATTTACTTAACTATCCAACTATAACCAGCGCCTTTAAATTCATAATCAATTCTAAATGCCTTACCGAATACGCCAGGTACTAATGAAAGCTTCATTGTGGCGCTCTCCGATACTACTTTCTTCCATGTATTTAGCGAATCAAAATTATTGAGCAGTCTCGTCTGAGCATGTGCATAAGCAAGAGTCATTACAGAAAAATAAAAGCGATGCGGTTGTTATCCGATTCATTTATTTATTCTTTCATAATAAATTATTGATTTCGAATTTAGAAAAATCATTAAACCTTCATAATTAAAATCAACATGAGTAAGGAATGCTTTATGCTTGACAAACAAATATAAAAATCTTAGATTATAATGTAAACGTTTTCATTTTATTTCTTTTCCCGCAAGAGGCAGCTGATTTGAATTTTATGTAAACGTTTTCATAATATTTTTATTTATATAACATATAAAAAACTGAGGTTTTTATGAAATATCTAGTACTCTTTCTGATTTTCATCTCTTTTTGCGCATTCGGCCAATCAGTATGGGATTTTGAAACAACTGCGCAAGATACAGGGTGGACAGTTTTTACACCTGCGGCTGATACATTTTCAGTAGTAGCTAATCCGGATATGTCCGGTTTGAATACAACGGCTCATGTTGCTAAATTTACTGTTGATAAATCCGGTGCACCTTGGGAAGGGGTTTTCAATAACAAAATAACTCCGTTTGTAGTTACAGCTGATAACTGTAAACCCACATTACTAGTTTATAAAGATACAACCTCGCGAGTCGATTTTAAATATGAAGGAGACGGGTGGTCAACAGGAGATACTTTTGATTCCAATAAGGTGGCACATCAG
>JAJYIL010000077.1:1000-9950 GCA_021790055.1 Bacteroidota bacterium | reverse complement strand
TAATTAAAACTTGTTTCCAGAGCTTTCCTCCGTCTGTCGTTTTAAAAACTCCCCTTTCATAACTTGGAGCATATGCTGAGCCGAGAGCAGCAACTAAAACAACATTTGGATTTTTAGGATCGATTAAAATTTTACCAATATGCCTCGAGTCATCTAAACCAATATGCTGCCAGTGTTCGCCGCCGTCTGTTGATTTGTAGACTCCGTCGCCGTAAGTAATATCGGAACGCATATCTGCTTCTCCGGTTCCTACATAGATTATATCAGGATTGGATTGAGATACTGCAATAGCACCAATTGAAGGGTTGACCTGTCCGTCTGAGATTGGATTCCATGTTAAACCGGCATTTGTGGTCTTCCATATTCCGCCGTCTACTGCACCAAAATAAAATGTTGTGTTGTTTCCGGGAATACCCGCTGCTGCAAGAGCGCGCCCGCCTCTGAATGGACCGACAAGCCGCCAGCGCATTGCATTTAAGCTGCTGTCGGATATAAAATAATTTCTCTCTCCGCTTTTCATAATTGTATGGGAATGTAATGTCGCTTTGGAAAGGATAACTACTAAAAGACAAACCATGAATCTATGTAAAGCTGATGGACACATCCGCATTGCTCCTTAAGTTATAAAAATTTATAGATAAAATGGTAATACTTCTAATTATTTATATCATTAAATATAAACTATAAACTATAATAATCTCAAGAATTCTGAATCACGTAAATTGTGTTATTAAGATAATTGTTTACTTAGCTTTTATATCTTATCGTAATCTGTCTTGATTCATCTATCCGATTTCCGCCAGAAGTGTATCTGCCTTTGGTTGAAAGTGTAAAGACGAGACTATGATAACAAAAAAATCTGGGTGAATGTGAAATATAAAAACCTCTGTACCGTTTTCAGCGATACAGAGGCTATGAAAGGAGGATTACCAGAAATTATTTCGTAAGAATCATTTTCTTAACAATATTAATATCACTGCCCAGCAGGCGGTAGAAATAGATGCCGCTTGACAGTTTGCTTGCATCGAACGTTATTGAGTGGAAACCGGCTGACATTTCAGTATCGAACAATTGCGCTACCCTTTGACCGATTACGTTATATACTGTTAACGACAACCTCTCCTGTTTTGGAACTGCAAAATTAATTATCGTAGATGGATTAAAAGGGTTCGGATAATTCTGCGAAAGTGAAAACTCCTTCGGAATAGAATTTTCATTATCATTTACAGAAGTAACATCGTAGCCCAGAAACGCAATATCTTCCACATCGAAATTAAAATTTGCCAGTCCCGGGTTATCAGTATTGTTTATTACAAAACCGACATCTTCAATCTGACTTGCGTTTACTGTTCCCTGGCTTCCATCGAGAAGCTTGAACTGATCGAAGTTTACCGTATAAACTTTGCTTTCTCCCGTCAAGTTTATCCTATACATAAAGTAGTTATAATTCTGAGTAGAAGAAAGATTAAGAATTACTTCGACAGTGCCGGTTCCTTTTGCAGTGAATCTAAGGCTTCCATACTTGCTGAGATCGTATGGTGAATTCTCTGCGTTCAAAGAACGAACTACAGTTGTCCAGTCATTCAATTGACCGGATACTGAAGCTCCGCCTGAAAGAACAAGCGAGCCCTGAGGGTAACTCGATTCCAGCTGCTGCGGATAGCCGCTTGCATTAAAGGAGGTAACTGTGCTGTTAGGTCCTGTTATGTAAGTATAGGCTCCTCCGCTTACATAAACTTCATCATTAAAGCCCTGTGTTTGACTCATATAAATGTTAGCATTGGAAATAATTCCGCTGGAAAGAATGACATTATTAACCCCAGGCTGCAAAGTATAATTGGAATTGCTGGATATCGGATCATCACCTTGAGATACCCTATAAGCAAGGTTTAGATTTACCTGCTTAGCCGCACCGCTGTTATTTGAGACGGTCAAATGAATAGTCCCGTCATGTAAATAATAAGCTGAGTTTATAAATACATCCGGCACATTTTGGTTAGTATTTAAATATGTAACATTATTTATAGCATTGAATTTTGAAATTATGTTCTGCACAAGTTGTACAGTCGATTGATAAGAATCCGACCATACCTGGAAATTGTATATGTTGGAAGCGCCTACAGGCGACTGGTATTCTTCATAAGTCCATTTATTCTGAACCTGGTAGCCGGAAGGGGTTTCATACACACTGAATGAAATTGCATAGTCGGTAATTTTCTGGGACGGTTTCTCCAGCTTTGCAGCATAAAACCGATAGCCGTTTATATTAATTAATTTTACTTCGTCAACAATAGCTCCTGCAAGACGGTCGCAAACAGTTTTCGTGTGGTCATAAATATATGGTGCCGATGTAACTGTTGAGAAAATTCCGCCAACTCGCAAATTACCGCCGTTAGATGTATTTAAATTATAATTTACGGCATACGTGGAAACTGCGTTTGATATTCCGAGGATATCAAACGGAGTATTTTCAACAGGCTTTGAATTAAGCGGCCCGGTTGCGGGTATAAAGCTTGACAAAGAATAAGTGGATGCCATGCCTTTAACTCCTGTTTTCTTCACTACAGGCGAAGTCATGTCATATTTAATCTTCAGAACACGGTTCAGAAGCTGCTGTGCCATATCTCCACGCGATTCAACACCGCCGCCACCACTGTTACTTGTAGTATCTACAATATCAAAATCAGAAGAGCAATTAGTATAGTGATTACACAAGTAATCATTCCCTTTTAAATAAGCTGTATTATTGAAACCTGATTCAGTATTTGCAATAAGTGCGGTAACATCCACTTCCCCGCTATCTCCGGGAGATAAAGTACCGGCTTTGAATAAGAAAATATTGCTTCCCTGGAAAGTTTCATTGCCGTTAGTACTCGAAACATAAGTCATTCCCGTAGGAAGCGTATCAACAACAACAGCCTTATAAAGCTTACCGTCTCCTGAATTTCCAAAACTGATCTTATAAGTTGTAGTCTGTCCCGAGTCAGGAGCCATATCGGTATTATCGGAGTTTGTTATCCATAAGCTCGGACTTCCAACAAGTGGCTTTAAAGACATTCCCGCATCTATCGTAAAACGGCTTTCGCCCTGAGCTAAATAAAATATTGAAGTCTTCCCGGTTTTCGGGCAAACATCGGAATCTTTAGTAGAATCAGTTCCGGCATGTTCAATAACAAAATAGTATCCTGTCGGAAGAAAGAATTGAACATAATAATAGCCGGCATCCAAGTTATTAAAAAGGTAGTGCCCGGTAGAATCTGTTGTTGTTGTTTTTACCAACGAATCACTGCCAGTAAACAGCTTAACAGTTACATTTGGAATTCCCGGATCTCCTGCTCTTTGCACTCCGTCGTTAGGATCAGAATCCTGCCAAACAAAATCACCGATAGAGCCTGAGCCTGGAAGCGATGAATTTTTATAAACAAGACCGGCATTTAAAAAAGTATATGTTTGCCCGGACGAAAGTGTAATACAATCAGATTGACCGGTTGAGTCAGTTAATTGGGCAGCGTGAGAATTTAATGTTGAATCACTGCCAACATTTTCTTTTGTAAATTTATAAACACTGTTGCCGTCAACTAAATCGAAAGTAACATAATAGCTCCCGGGATTTAAGCTATCGAATTGATAGCCGCCGGTGGAGTCTGTAAGTGCCCACTTCAACCAGGTCCCGCTGCAGTTGTAAAGATTTACAGTAACCCACTGTATGCCCTTTTCTCCGTTATTGTTTATACCGTCATTGTTTCCATCGAACCAAACTTTACCTGAAACTGTAACAGGTAAGTTTGTTACAGCGGGTCCGTTAATTTTTCCATTCGCATAACTGGTACTAAGTACGTTAGCGCCGGTGTCTGCAATTTCGCAACTGGAGTTAACAAAATCGAGGCTGCTGCTGCCTTTCAGGTTATTAAAGTTTAAATCAAGTAAAACTCCGTCACCTATATTCAACGGATTGACGTCATACCAGCTGATTAGGATTTGTCCATTAACAGCGTTTGGCGGCAGAAGAGTACCATGACTCGGTCCGTTAGATGCGCCTGTAAAAGTTAAAACGTTAGGGTCATAATTAATTACCAGACTAACAGCTCCAACACCAACAAAATTTGTAACGTTAACTGGTATGGATACTGTTGTTGTATTTTGCGGTAATGTTGTATCCGGAATGCTTACGGTTGTTTGGGCATTTGATATGCCGAATCCGAGCGTTAAAAATAATAAAGACATTATAATTTTTTTCATTAAAATCCTCTCCATGAAAATCATGAAGAGGTTTGACAACTAATATGCCATGGAAATGGTTTAATTTTATTCCTATTCAAAGCTTTTCATTATGAACTTAAGAAAGGGTTGTTTCAATATAGGAAAGGCTTCGCAGGTTGTTTTCTTTTAAGATTAGATGAATATCTTAAACAGAGCTGTTATTTGGCGTTAGATCTATCTTTTAATTCAATGATATTTCCAGAAATAAAACTAAAGTTGCTGAAGATATTCCAGGCTAACTCGCCTATTTCTTCCGGCTTAATCCATTTTGAATAGTTTCCATTTGTCATCCATTCCCTGTTCGCCGGAGTATCAATTATAAACGGAGCAATGGCATTTGCTGAAAGATTGATTTCTTTTCCTTCAAGCGCAAGTGTTTTAACAAAATGAATAAGCGCGCTTTTAGAAACGCCGTACGCGCCTTTGCCGGCTTCTTCATGAAGCCCCGTATATGCTGCTGTAAAACAAATGGAACCTCCGCCTGATTCCTTAACTAAATTTGAAAAATACTTTGCAATCAAAAAGTTTGTCTGAAGATTAATCTTGAACATTTTATTCCAATCATCTTCAGAAGTTTCCCAGATATTTTTACCTCCGAAAAATCCTCCAACCGTGCTGAAGAGGAAAAAGTTCGTTTCTTTATCCGGTAAGATGTTTCTAAATACTGCACTAACATTTTCTTCTATTGAAAGATCTTTAGTATTTATGTTCTCAATTTTCTTACCGGAGAATTTATTCTTCTCGTCTATATGAGAGCCGAACAGATAAACTTTATCAAACGGCTTTGCCGACAAAATTCTTGAAACGCCGGTACCCAAGGCGCCATAAGCGCCGAAAATTAAAAGCTCTTTTTTCATTCTTTCTTCCTTTCAGATTATAATTCCAGCCTGGTTACAACACCGTGAAGCTTGTTGTACGGAAGTTCGTAAAATCTGACAAATGATGGTGTAATCTTCTTCATGAAAGCGTAAATCTTCAACATAATATTCTTTGTTGCAATATCATCTACTCCGTAGAAAATTACCTTCTCATCAATTCCACGTTCCTTCAGAATTTTCGTTATATCGTATACCTCAAGATAACCGGCGGAAATTTGAATACCTGATAATCCGTCTGCAATAAAATCAACTTCGCTTATTTCAATTCCATACGGGATTTCAGTAGTCTTGATTGATATTAAAATATTCTTCTCATATATAATATTCACTCTAACTATGCAATGCACCATGTAAGGCGGAATTTCATTCAAGTTCTGGGTGAAGAATAATGCTGTTCCCTTTATTATTCCGCCTGCATGATAAATCTGGTTATAGCTTTCTAAAAATATATCAATTGGTAAAGATTTGAAAGACTTATGCATTGCCTTTCCGCCTCTTGACCAGAGTTGAATGATGAAGAATGGAATAGCCGCAATTATGATAGACCAGAAACCGCCATGAGGAATTTTATTGAATACTGCAAAAAGGAATATCAAATCGGTAAAAAAAACTAAGACAGCGAATAACATTTTAGTCCGGTGCTTTTTTATATTAAAAATCCAAATCATAAATGATGCGCTTATAGTCATTGTAGTTGTTACTGCAAAACCGTAAGCCGCAGCAAGATTGTCGGACTTTTGAAAAAGCAGAATCATAAATAACACGGCAAGCATTAAAACCCAGTTTACACTTCCGATATATATTTGGGATTTCAAATGACTCGAAGTGTATTTAATCCTCATTAAAGGAAATACACGCGTAGTAATTCCCTGGTAAACCAAAGACATCACCGCACTAATCATAGCTTGAGATGCGATAATTGTAGCCAGTACGGTTAATATTAATAACGGCACATAAAGTATAGTGGAGAAATCCTTAAACATTGAGAGTAAAACCGAACCTTCTGCATGATGCTTCATCAAAAAAGCACCTTGCCCCAAATAACTTATTACCAGTGCAAAAAGAACAAAATACCATGCATGCTTTATTGGTTTGCTGCCTAAGTGTCCCATATCGGCATAAAGTGCTTCACCTCCGGTAGCGCAAAGAATTACTTCACTTAAAATGAAAATTCCAGTTATTCCGTTATGAAGCATAAAATTTACAGCATAGTACGGGCTAATGGCTTCAACAATATTAATGCTGCCTAAAACATAATATAAGCCTATTATAAATAGGCTAACAAACCAAATAAACATTATCGGACCAAAGGCAAATGATACTTTGTCGCTTCCTTTATTTTGGAACATGAATAAGATAATTGTTATGGAACAGGTAATAAGAATTATTGCCGTAATAGAAATATGCCCCATACCGGGGATCAATTTTAATCCCTCAACTGCCGATAGAATACTTATAGCCGGAGTAATTACTCCATCTCCCATCAGAAGCGATACACCAAGAAAGCCCAGGAATGTTGCAAATGCAGCCTTTCTACCTGTCTTTACGCTGCTTGCCAGAATCTCTTTTAAAACAATTATCCCGCCTTCGCCTTTAATACTTAAGCTCATTGCAAGCCAGGCATATTCAACGGTAACGAGTATAACCAGAGTCCAAAAAATTAAAGAAAGTACCCCCATTAGATTTTCATAAGTTGGCGCCGTTAAGGTAAGAATAACCGCAATTGTATAAATAGGGCTTGTTCCGATGTCCCCAAATACTAACCCCATTGCCTGAACTATTTCTTTGAAAGAAGATAATTTTTTAATTTTGTCCATCTATATTTTTTATTCCTCTTTGCCTCGTAAAAATAATTTCAAAAGTAATGTTAAAAATCTTCTTATCAAAGAAATCTGGCTAAAAAGGCTGCTAAATTCTTCGGTAAGTCAAAGTATATCCAATTATAAATCGAGATTGTCAAATTTTTTTTCTATCTTTTGATAGTTATTTCCAGCAGAGTTTGACTTCAACAATAGGCAAATATGTTATGATGAAGAATAAAAAATTTGTTATTATTGATGCAATGGCGTTAACCTACAAGGCTTATTTTGCATTCATTAATCGCCCGCTGGTTACAACCAAAGGCGAGCCTACATCCGCCGTTTACGGCTTTATGAACCAGCTTCTAAAAATTCTTGAAGAGCATAAGCCGGATTATATTGCCGTCGCCTTCGATTCTAAAGAGAAGACTTTTCGTCATGAAAAATTTAAGGATTACAAATCTTCACGCGCAGCTATGCCTGACGATATGATTCCGCAGATAGACAGAATCAAGCAAATAATTGAAGCGCTGAAAATCCCGATTTATATTCTTCCTAAATATGAAGCGGATGATTTGATTGGAACGGCAGTTAGAGAAGCTGAAGAAAAGGGATTGGAATCATTCGTCTTTACACCGGACAAAGATTTCAATCAGCTTGTAAGCGAAAAAGTTAGAATTGTTAAGCCTGGAAAATCTACAGATGAGATTATAATTTTTGACGTTAAGAAAGTAAAAGATGAATTCGGATTCGAGCCGAAGCAGATGATTGACTATCTCGCACTCATCGGCGACAGCTCCGACGATATTCCTGGAGTTGCAGGCATTGGTCCGAAAACTGCGATACCATTAATACAAGAGTTCGGTTCGGTAGAAAATATTTATAAGAATATCGATAAGATTTCTAAAGAAGGAACAAAGAAAAAGCTGATTGAAGGAAAAGAAAGCGCCGTAATTTCTAAAGAGCTTGCTACTATTGATACTAGAGTTCCTTTTGAGATGGATTTTGAATCGGCAAAACTTGAGAAGCCGGATTTTGATAAGCTTCGTACAATCTTTGTGGAACTTGAGTTTAAAAATCTTTACAGCCGGCTGCTGAATATTTACAACGGCTCTTCAGTGCAAGTATCCGAAGCTGAAGAAGCATTTACCGGCGATGCAGCCGTGTTTGACAAAGATAAAGTAAAATACGAGCTAATAACAGATGCTAAGAAAGCCAAACAGCTTGTCGAGAAGCTAAATAAGCAGTCGCTCTTTGTCTTCGATACTGAGACCGACAGCCTTGATTATTTTACTTTGCACTTAGCCGGCGCTTCGTTTGCCGTAAAGCCAAAGGAATCTTACTTTGTCGCAGTAAATCCTTTTGAAAAGAACGAAGGATTGTTTACCAAAGAAATTGGTGAAAGGCTAAGCCTGACGGAATTTGTCATGATATTTAAGCCGGTATTTGAGAATAAAAAGATTAAGAAAGTCTGCCAGAACGGTAAGTTTGATATTGCAGTTTTGAAAAGCCAGGGCATCCGAGTTGAGGATTTTTACTTTGATACCATGCTTGCCAGCTACATCATCGACCCTGATCAGAAACACGGTATGGATGAGCTTTCCCAAAAGTATCTTAACTACAAGCCAATTCCCCTTTCGGATTTAATCGGAGTAAAGAAGGATCCATCGAAAATATTTGATGTCGATTTAACTGCTCTATCAAATTATGCAGCCGAGGATGCGGATATTACTTACCGGCTTTACGAAACTCTTGATAAGGAACTGGAAAAGAATAAATTGACAAAGGTTGCATACAATGTTGAATTTCCCCTGGCTCCGGTTCTTGAAAATATGGAAAGAGAAGGCGTAAGAGTTGATAAAGAATCTCTTAAATCTCTTAGCAAGGATTTGCAGATTCTAATCGACAACTATACAAAAGAAATTTACAAAGCTGCCGGCGAAGAGTTCAATATAAACTCACCGCTTCAGCTTCAGAAAATTTTATTTGATAAGCTGAAACTTGCTACCGGGA
>JAJYIL010000077.1:0-990 GCA_021790055.1 Bacteroidota bacterium | reverse complement strand
ACGCGCGTTTGAAGGACTAACAGGCGAGCATGAAATTATCGGCTTGATTCTCGATTTCCGGCAGGTTTCAAAGTTAAAATCTACCTATGCGGACGCTCTGCCTGGCTTAATTCATCCCAAGACCGGTAGGATACACACCAACTTTAACCAGACTGTTGCTTCTACCGGAAGGCTTTCAAGTATTGATCCTAACTTACAAAACATTCCTATCCGCACCGAGCTCGGAAAGGAAATTAGAAAAGCATTCGTACCGCGAGACAAAGATTATATTCTGCTAAGCGCTGATTACAGCCAGATTGAGCTTCGCATTCTTGCAAGCATAACCGGAGATGAAGGATTGACGAAAGCATTCAAGAGCGGTGAAGACATTCACCGCAGCACCGCTGCTTTGGTCTTTATGGTTAAGCCGGAAGACGTTACGCCAGACATGCGCCGTAAAGCCAAGGAAGTAAATTTCGGAATACTTTACGGCATTGGTCCGTTCGGCTTGAAGACAAGATTAGGCGTAACTCAAACTCATGCCAAAGAAATTATTGAAACGTACTTCAATACTTTCAAGCGAGTAAAAAATTATATGGACGAATGCATTCTGAAAGCAAGAGAGAAAGGCTTTGCGGAAACTCTGCTTGGCAGAAGAAGATTCTTACGGAACATAAATAGTAATAATAGAGTGGTCCGCCAGTTTGAAGAGCGCGTCGCCATCAACATGCCGATTCAAGGCTCCGCCGCCGATATGATAAAGATTGCGATGATAAACATTCACAAAGAATTTGAGAAGAGAAAAACAAAGTCAAAAATGGTTCTGCAAGTTCACGACGAGCTTTTATTTGACATCCACAAGGATGAAGTTGACGAGTTGAAACCGGTAGTCAAAAAGCTGATGGAAAATACCATACCGATGAATGTTCCGATTGTTGTAGAAATAGGAAGCGGAGATAATTGGCTTGATGCGCATTGATGTTAAAATAAAAAATATTCTCTGCATAAAGC
>JAJYIL010000076.1 GCA_021790055.1 Bacteroidota bacterium | reverse complement strand
TTTTCTTCCGGGCTCTTTCTCGAGTAAAGATGACAAATCAACTGCTGCCGGATGAATTTCTTTGAAGATAGTTTCAATGTTATCAATCGAAACACCGCCGGCAAGAATAATTTTGTACCTTAAATTTTCAGGGATCAAATCCCAGTTGAATCTCTTCCCGGTGCCGCCGAATTCTTCTGATGAGAATGTATCAAGCAAGTAGTATGAGTTTTTATATTCTTCTATAGCTGAAAAGTCGAAACCGGTTTTTATCCTAAAGGCTTTAATTACCGGGAAAAATATCCCGTCTATTTCTACCGGTTGTTCATCGCCACTTAACTGAACTGCTGTAAGCTTTAATTCTGCAGCTATTCTATTCACGACTGCAGCCGGCTCATTGACAAAAACTCCAACCTTCAACGTAAAAAGTGAAAGAGACTTTATAATTTCCTTTGCTGCTTCCGGTTTGATGCATCGTTTGCTTTTACGGTAAAAGATAAAGCCAAGCGCATCAGCGCCTTGAGCCTCACACATCAGCGCATCTTCAACGTTTGTTATTCCGCAGACTTTAACTTTCATTTGCGCACCATTCCTTAAGCTCATTAAGGCTCGCGTCAATATTAAGCGAGCGCATTAAATGTTCGCCGACAAGAATTGCATCTGCGTGAACACCTTTTAGAAAGTTTATGTCTTCCTTTCTACTGATTCCGCTTTCGGAAACAAGTACAACATCATGCGGCAGATGCCTGGAAATTTTTTGTGTCGTTAAAAGGTCAACCGAAAAATCTTCAAGGTTGCGGTTGTTCACTCCGATAATTTTATTCAATCCGAAATCAATCTTCTCAAGCTGGCTTTCATTGTGCAATTCAAGAAGAACCTCAAGACCGATTTCTGAAGCAAGAATTGTAAACTCTTTTATTTGTTCTTTTGAAAGAGCTTCGCAAATCAGAAGTATTAAATCTGCGCCGTTAGACTTTGCTTCATGAATCTGAATCTCATCAATTATAAAATCTTTTCTTAGGAGCGGAGCTTGTTTGATTCCTGCAATCTCGTGGAGAAAGCTGATTTCTCCTTTAAAATATTTTTGGTCTGTTAAAATTGAAACCGCATTAACAGAGTGAGAAAAGTAAGTCCGCGCAATTTCAAGATGATTGAAGTCTTCTTTTATTAATCCTTTGGAAGGACTTGCTTTCTTTATCTCCGCTATGATAGCAATATTGCCGCTGCCGTTTATTTGGTTATATAAGCTTAACGGTTTTTCATTGTAGTATTTGCTGTCTACGAAAGACCGTTTAGACAGCCTCTTCTTCAGCCTTGCAACTTCTTCTTTTTTTGAATTTAATATTTCTGTAAGGATGTTCATCTAACTCGCATGCTCCATGCTGAATTTTCTGAGTTCGTTTAGTTTTTCTAACGCCGCTCCTTTTAGAATGGAATCTTCCGCTGCCTTTTTGCATTCATCTAAATTATCAGAATAGCCTGCTGCATACAAACCGAGCGCTGCATTTGCGGCAACGGTATGGAATGCACCGTTCATATTTTTATTCTCAAAGATGTCGAGAATTATCTGGGCATTCACTTCAGCAGTGTCGCCTTTAATATCTTCAAATTGAATTAAAGGATAGCCGAAAGTTTCATTCGTCAGCTTATAGGATTTAATTTCTTTGCCGTGATTATATTCATGTACTTCCGTATAATCACCTAAATATATTTCATCGTACTTATCCACCCCGCAGAGAAAGCATACTTTATTCATGTCAAGGTACTGTGCTGCCTCTGCCATTACTCTTGCAGCCTTCAGATTATATGTTCCGATAATTTGTCTCTTTACTCTTGCAGGATTTGTCAGCGGACCAAGCATGTTGAAGACGGTTTTCATACCAAGTTCCTTTCTAACAGTTCCTGCATATTTCATTGCAGGATGATAGAGCGGTGCAAAGAGAAACGTGATCCCGATTTTATTCAGTGCTTCTTCGGATTGTTCTTTCGAAAGATTGATATTGACACCCAGCGATTGTAAAACGTCTGCACTGCCGCTTTTACTTGAAATGGAGCGGTTGCCATGCTTTGCTACTTTTATTCCCACACCGGCAACTACAAATGCTGTTGCAGTTGAAATGTTGAAGCTTCCTGAGTTATCACCGCCGGTGCCGCAAACGTCAATAGCATTTTCATCGTCGCAATATACTCTGATGCTTTTTTCCTGCATTGCTTTTGCAAAGCCTGCAACTTCGGACGGCTTTTCGCCCTTCGTTTTTAATGCGATAAGAAGTCCGGCGAGATGAGAGTTGTTTACATTACCGCTCATTATCTCACTCATCGCCGAAAACGATTCTTCGAACGATAAATCTTCTTTGTCGATTACTTTTTCCAGGTATTGTTTTATCATGATTCCTCCTATGAAGTCCGTGAAAATTACTGTGACAACCAATTTTTAATTATGTTAATTCCTTCGCCGGTTAAAAAAGATTCGGGATGAAACTGAATGCCTTCAACCGGATATTTTTTATGACGGATACCCATGATGCTTCCGTCATCAGTTTCGGCAGAAATTTCAAGCTCAGACGGAAGTGATTCTCTTTCCAAAACAAGTGAATGATATCTTGTTGCTTTAAATTCCTGCGGAATATTTATGAAGATTGTTTTTCCATCGTGCTTGATTGTGGAAGTCTTTCCATGCATAAGCACAGGCGCTTTTACAATCTTTCCGCCGTAAACATATCCCATCGCCTGATGACCGAGACAAACGCCAAGTATCGGCATCTTATCAGCAAACTTTTCAAATACTGTTAAAGATGCATTCGCATCCTCCGGTCGCCCGGGACCAGGAGAAACAACAATCTTATCCGGCTTCATCTCGTCTATTTGAGATTCACTCACTTCATCATTACGCCTTACCGTCAGCCTGCAGCCAAGATTTCCAAGAAGCTGAACAAGGTTGTAAGTGAACGAATCGTAATTATCAATTACCAGTACTCTCATCTATCACCTCCGCATATTTTAAAGCGTTAACCATTGCCGCCGATTTATTCATTATCTCTTTTGCCTCAAGCTCGGGGCGGCTGTCTGCAACAATACCTGCGCCTGCTTGCCAGTAAACAACATCTTTTTTCGCAAACAAAGTTCTGATTGCAATACACATATCAAGGTTGCCGGAAAAATCAAAATAACCGACAGCACCCGCATATACATTTCTTTCTTCCTTTTCATATAGATCTATTAATTGAATTGCTCTGATTTTAGGTGCGCCGGTAACTGTGCCGGCGGGGAAGCATGACATTAATGCATCGATTATATCCTTGTCATCACCGAGCGTTCCCTCAACCTTTGAGACCATATGCATTACGTGAGAATATCTTTGCACTTTCATCTTCTCAACAACACTTACAGAACCATACTTGCACACTCTTCCAAGGTCGTTTCTTCCAAGGTCAACGAGCATTGTATGTTCAGCTTGTTCCTTTGGGTCGTTAACCAAATCCAGCTCAAGCGCTTTATCGTCTTCAGGATTTCTACCGCGTCGTCTTGTCCCTGCAATCGGAAGAAGCTGGGCTTTTCTGTTTTTTACCTTCAACAAATCTTCCGGTGAGGTACCGATTATCGTAAAATCATTTTCAAATTCTAAGAAGTACATGTAAGGAGAAGGATTGATAATTCGAAGCGCGCGGTAAACATTCAGCAAATCGCCTTTATATTTTGAAGAAAATCTTTTCGAAAGTACTATCTGGAAGATGTCGCCTTCAACAATGTTGTGCTTGCCGGATTCAACTTGGTTATAGAAATCCTCGGTTTCAATTATCGCTTTTAGTTCGCCGTCAAGCTTGAAATCGGAATTGTATTTGAGCGGCTTTTTAAGCTCTTCACGGAGCGATGATAAAATATTTTTCGCTTCATTAAAAAGATTTTCAAGATGGGATTCTTTTTCAACTTGAACATTTGTAACTAAGATAATCTGGTGTTTGTAGTGGTCGAAGGCAAGAATGGTTTGATATACTCCGAAGATGGAATCCGGGTTGTCAAAGCTTTCGGAATGAAATTTAACTACCCGTTCAATCAAAGAAATATTTTCGTAACCGAGGTAGCCGACAATCCCGCCCGTAAAATCGGGCAGTCCGTCAATCTTAGGATGCTTATATTTCTGCAGCTCTTCTCTGATATGCTCGAAGATACTCTTGTGAAAAATCTTTCTGCTTCCGTTAATAGATTCAGTAATTTCTGTTCCTTTGTTTTGAATAATCTTCTGCGGGTTCTTTCCAATAAAAGAATACCGAGCCATGTTGGCTGTTCCTTCAACCGATTCAAGTAGAAAGCTTTGCTTACCGGCTTCACGTATCTTCAGATAAGCAAGAACCGGTGTAAGCATATCGGCGGTAATCACCTCGAAAACCGGAATTAGATTGTAATCTTTAGCAAGCTCTTTAAATTGTTCAAACTTCATGTTACGCCTTAAAATAAAAAAACCCTTCCCAGTTTGGCTGAGAAGGGTTCGGGTATTAAAATATTTATCTCAGAATTACTGGGTCATATTATTGCACACACCAAGCCACCACCACCAGTTGAGGCTTAAATTTTTGTTTGTGTTGTAATATGTCCCAGAAAACTTTTTCATATTTCGTAGTGCAAATATAAGACGGAAAGTTTATTTGTCAAGCGGAAAAACCAGGTTTAATGAAAATTTTTCTTTAAAAGACGGAAAAGCTCAAAAAAATATTCAAAATTGTAGGCTTTCCTCGAAACTGCGTAGAGCAAGAGCAAAGCGAGGGGGTAGGTCGAACGCTATGCCCTTTGCGCTATGTGAATTTATTGCGCCGTTAAACCTTGAATCGATTATTCGCTTCTAAGTATATTAGCTTGTTGAAATTTAACAGGCTTTTATGAACAGAGAAATGTTTCGCTCTAAAATACACCGCGCTACGGTTACTATGGCTGAGCTTTATTATGAAGGAAGTATTACAATAGACAAGACGCTGCTTGAGGCAGCTGACATTCTGCCTAATGAAAAAGTTCAGGTTGTAAATATGAACACCGGTAGCAGGCTTGAAACTTATACCATCGAAGGACCGTCTAACAGCGGCATGATTTGTTTGAATGGTCCCGCTGCAAGGTTAGGTGCGGTAGGTGACGAAGTAATTATTATTGCTTATTCTGAGATGTCCGATGAAGAAGCTCGAAAGCATAAGCCAAAGATTGTCCTTGTTGACAAGAGCAATAAGATTGAAAAAATTATGTAATTTATTTAACAGTTAATGAAAATTTAACTTTTAATTCATTGATTTTGTTTTTACAAATGATTATTATTCTTCCGAAATTTTGAGGTTATTTATGAAAAAGTTAATTATGGCATTCGTTGTGGTCCTTTCTATTACGACATTTGCTCAATATAAAGGTCCGGCTTTTCCAAATACTGACGTTCGGGATGGAATTATTGCACAACCAAGTACTTCTTTATTCGGATTTATCATTCCTCAAAATTTCAAAATGAACCAATCTTACAGCATGTCATATTCAACATTCGGCGGACAAGGACTTGCTCTTGGAGTTTATACTAACGATATGTCTTATAAATTTAACGACAACTTAAATGTCGAACTTGCGGCAAGCGTTGTGCAGACTCCTTACAGTACATTAGGAAGTCAGTTTAACAAAAGCATCAATGGAGTTTACATTGACAGGGCGGCGATAAATTATAAACCATGGAAAGATTTTTCAATCTCCTTACAGTACAGCAACCTACCATATGGCGGCTACGGCTATTATTCGCCTTATTCTTATATGGGCGGTTACGGTTTATACAATGGTCTCGGTAACCCTTTCTTTGGAAGATAAACTGAGTTTGATCCGGATGATTTTTTAGAGTTCTTAAGTGAAGGGAAACCAGCAATCCATCAATAATAACGGATTCAAAACAAAGCGCTACTCTGAGAATCAATTTTTTAATATAATCATCCCGGTTCTCGGTGCTCTAATCGTATTTTTATCTTATTCACTTTATATAAAGCTTCGTTCAAATGATGCGGGAGATTTTAATATAAAGAAAAAGCCTATTCCATCAACCGTTCAAGTTGAAGTACTTAACGGCTGCGGCGTTTCGGGAGTTGCCGATAAGATGACAAGCTTTTTACGTAGTCATGGCTTTGACGTTGTCCAAATTGGAAATTATATTTCGTACGATGTTGAAAAGTCTATTGTTATTGACAGAACCGGAAACCTGATAAATGCTATCCGGGTTGCCGATTCACTCGGCATCAATCGCAAGAATGTTATCCAGCAAGTAAACAACAACTACCTGCTCGATGTCTCGCTGATAATCGGTAAAGATTTTAGTTCATTAAAACCATATCAATAAGGAAATAATTTGGATTCAAAAAATTTAGCGGATAAAATTACCGGGCTTATCTTTAATAAGAAGGGATATGACGTCAAGATAATGGACCTAAGGAACCTGACGAGCATGTCCGATTTTTTTGTAATCTGTACAGCGGATTCCGACACGCAGGTTAAAGCTATCGCCGATGAAATCGATAAAAGCCTTCGCGACGAAGGAATCCGGAACTGGCATATTGAAGGCTACAAAGCTTTAACATGGGTACTTCTGGATTATATTGATGTAGTGGTTCATATTTTTAAAAAAGAATACCGTGATTTCTACAACCTTGAAAAACTTTGGGGCGATGCTGGAATAATTGAAGTTACAGATCCTCTGCTTCAGCCTGAGCAGCCGGTTAAAAAGCGGGCCGGCAGACCCCGGAAAGTTAAATCGGAATAACTTATTTACCTGCTGATATTCGAAATGAAATTTAATAGGAAGAATTTTGGAAGAATACCTACAATCGCTCTTTAATGAAGCTTCAAAGAAATTAAACTACCTAAACGATATTAAAATAACTTTTGATGTCCCGAAGATTCTATCTCACGGAGATTATTCTTCGAATACTGCGATGCTGCTTGTAAAGAGATTGAAAAAGGATCCTCGCCAGATTGCACAAGAAATTATTTCTGCCTTACCGGTCGATTCAACTGTAATTGAAAAAACAGAAATTGCAGGTCCCGGTTTCATCAACTTCTTTTTCACTCCAGCATACATCGCGCAAATTACAAAAGATATTTTAGCCCGTGAAGATAATTATGGGCGCTCGGAAAAGTATAAAGGCAAGAGCGCTAATGTAGAATTCGTTTCTGCAAATCCCACTGGACCTCTGACCGTTGGTCATGGTAGGAACGCAGTCTTCGGCGATACTATTGCAAATCTGCTTGAGTGGGTCGGATATTCTGTAGATCGTGAATATTATTTTAACAATGCCGGCAGACAAATGCGCGTGCTTGGCGATTCAGTTAGGCTTCGCTTCCTTGAATTACTCGGACAGAAAATAGATTTTCCCGAAGATTATTATCAAGGCGAGTACATCAAAGACATCGCTAAAAGCTTACTTGATGAGCATGGAGATAAATTAATTGAAGAACCTGCTGAAGGAATTTTTAAGAGAACTGCTGAAGCGGAAATCTTTAAGGACATAAAGCATTCATTGGAAAGGTTGAAGATAATTCACAAGATATTCTTCAACGAGAATTCTCTCTACGAAGAGGGGAAGATTCAAAAGACAATCGACGCATTCAAAAGTAAAAATCTTGCTTATGAAAAGGACGGCGCTACCTGGCTGAAGCTTATAGAGCTTGGCAACGAGCAGGATAAAGTAATTGTTAAATCAACCGGTGAGCCGACTTACCGTTTGCCTGATATTGCTTACCACATTGAGAAGTTCAACCGCGGATACGATTTGATGATTGATATTTTCGGCTCCGACCACAATGCAACTTATCCGGATGTTCTTGCCGGTTTGAAAGCACTCGGATATGACTCAGACAAAGTAAAAGTATTGATTCACCAGTTCGTAACAATAATGGATGGCGGTGAAGTTGTAAAGATGTCTACACGAAAGGCTAATTACATTACACTCGACCAGTTGGTTGATGAAGTAGGCGCTGATGTTGTTAGATACTTTTTCAATATGCGAAGCATAACAACGCATATGAACTTTGATTTGTTGCTTGCAAAAAAACAGTCAGATGAGAATCCGGTTTTTTATCTGCAATATGCTCATGCACGAATTTGTTCAATTGTAAAGATGATTGAGAAAGAAAATCTTCATGCTTCTACAAAAAATCTTGAATTGCTTTCAACCGATGAAGAGCAGCAGTTGCTTAGAAAGCTTCATCAATTCAAGAATGAAGTGCAGTTAAGCGCGGAATTTTTTGAGACTCACAGAATCTGTACCTATCTTGAAGAGCTTGCTGCAGCATTCCATAAGTTTTATACTTTTTGCAGAATACTCGGCTCGGAGAGGAAGCTTGCAGAGGCAAGATTATCACTTGCACTTGCAACAAAAATTGTTTTGAAAAACGGATTGACGATACTTGGCGTAAGTGCGCCGGAAAGAATGTAATAATTAATCTGCAATAGCAATGGAAGCAGCGTAGACTTTAGAAGCACCATTATCTAGAAGCATCTTTGCACATTCATTTATAGTCGAACCGGTTGTTATTACATCATCGACTAACAAAATATTCTTACCTTCAACTTTCCCGGGATATATAACCTTAAAAGCTCCGTTTACGTTTTCTTCTCTTTCAATTATGTTCATTTTTGTCTGAGATTGAGTAAATCTCTTCCTCGTCAGAACATTTTCTTTAACGTTTCCACTTAAAGATTTTTTTAATCCTTTCGCAATAAAAGTTGATTGATTATAACCCCGTTCGACTTTCTTTAAATGATGGAGAGGTACCGGAATTACAAGGTCAATCTCCCAATTATCAAATAAATTTCGGAAAGCTTTACCAAGGCTTTCACCAAGGAATTTTCCGAACAAGAATTTCTGATTGTATTTTAAGCTGTGGATAATATGCTGGAGTTCCTTGTCCTTCTCGAAGAGATAGAGTGAGGTATAACCTGAGATAAATTTCTTTACGGCAAATTTTTTGTCGAACTCGAATTGAAGCCTATCAGCGGAGACAACTTGAATTTTGTTCATGCAATCGGGACAAACAAATCTTTCTTCCGAAGTAAGCTTCCTTTTACATGCCGGGCAAAACCTCGGCAGAAAGAAATCAAATATTTCCGTTACTAATGTCATCAATTAAGAATTAAATGCAGTGTAAAGGCATAAAGCAAAGGGCATAGGGCGCTATGCGCTTTGCTCTTAACATATTATTATAGCATTCCTGCTCTCTTTCTAAAAAACCATTCCAAGCCAAAAAGTACGATTGCGATAATCAGCAGCCACTCGTTCGACCAGAGATTTATATCGCTCACTTCAATTTTATCTTTATAAGATTTCTTATTCAACTCTTTTAATATTGGATACAGCTGTTTGTAGTTGGAGTTGTAAAAAAACTTTCCACCGGTTTGGTTTGAAAGCAGTGAAAGGTAATTGTAATTCATCTGCGGGTTAAGCATCTCAACATCAACCTCGCCGATATTAAATTTTCCGTTGTCTGAACCAAGCTTATTATTATTTTGAATTGCATCTCCGGTAAAAGTGTAGTCTCCGGACTTGTTTGACTGGAATGTTCCTTCATATAAGCCGTTGCCAATCGAGTTAAGATTTACTTCATAATTCTCGCTGCGGGATTTTATCTTAACACTCACGTCGGCATCGGAAACCGGATTGAAAGTCTGGTCGTAAATCTGCGCGTTGAAATTGACCTGCTCGCCGGGCGAATATAATTTCTTCGAAGTCTTAATCGTAACCTGCTTGTGGTCTTCTTTAATATTAAGCCATTTAACGCTGCTGATTATGAACCTGTCGAACAAGTCAAGGTTCTGCGGCGCGGTTTCAAGCTTCCATCGCCAGATGTCTTTTGCAAGCACTGCGATTGATTTTTTACTACCGAGTGTTCGGGTTAGGATCAACGGTCTGTTAACCGGTACATTATTGATTTTTACTCTGGAAATAATTTCGCTCTCCGGTTTGGCTTTCAAATCAACATTTGGCTGATTTACCGGCGGCAGATTATTCCATG
>JAJYIL010000075.1 GCA_021790055.1 Bacteroidota bacterium | reverse complement strand
TCTCCGTAAGTAGAGAAGTAATATTAAGAAACTATCTAGAGCGTGGTTTGATTACTCAAAGATATTATGAAGAGATGGTTGATATATGGATTAAACAATCGCAAGATAAAAAAGGAGGAGGAGGCAGCTATTATTATAACCGGAAAGCATACCTTGGCGATAGATACATTAGTATTGTTTATGGAAAGTATTATCAAAATAAAATAACAGCGGATAATGCTGCGGAATATTTAAATGTAAAAATTAAAAACCTTCCTGCATTTGAACATATTGTTATGGAGGGAGGAAAGGATAAATGATTTATGTCTTTGACAGTAATTCGCTTTCAAATATAATAAATCATTATTATCCCGACCGTTTTCCGTCATTCTGGGAAAAATTTGACGACATAGTTAGAAATGGGAATGCGATTTCAGTCCGCGAAGTACGGAATGAACTAACCGGTAGATTTGATGATGATAAAATTGACCGCTTATTGCAGCACAATAATAATTTTTTTGCAAATCCTGTTGCTGAAGAATTAGGTTTCATAACTCAGATCTATTCTGTTATACACCTCCAACAAAATATTGAAAAGAAAAAAATTCTATCCGGTGGTTATTTTGCCGATCCATTTGTTATAGCAAAAGCATGGCAAGAAAAAGGCTCGGTTGTAACTGAAGAAGACTATAAAGAACATGGTGCAAAGATTCCTAATATATGTGAACACTTCGACATACCATGTTTTAAGTTTGAAATGTTTTTAACAAAAGAAGATTGGAAGTTTTGATATTAGTTAACAGCAAGTAAATTATGACACGCCTGATGCAGATTATTATGTTCAATAAGTGATCTGCAGGTTGCTTAACGAGATGCTTAATAAATATCCCGGTGGGAACAAACGTAAATTGTAAAGGATAAAACCCGCTGAATGAAAAAGAAGTGAGGGAACAATGCCGCTCGTTCAACAAAAATAATTTTCTGTGCCTTTGTGCCTCAGTGGTAAAAGAGATTACCAAAGTTAAAGAAAAAATATTTTGGACTTATTACTCTTAAAATACTTCTGTCCTTTTCAGATGAGTTAAGTTTGCATCATTTTTCGAAAGATAACCTCACTTCCAATAAATATAAATTGAACTTCTGATTTCAAATGGGTAAATTTCTATTACTATAAGTTCAAGTTTAAAAACACTAATATTTTAATTTAAAAATCCAAAGGAGTTAACAATGGAATTCTTGGATAAGCTTGGGATCAAAGAAAACAATTTTGGTTCAAGCACAGGTACTGAATGGCTCAAAACATCTGTAGAAGGCGAATTAAAAATATCTTCACCGGCAGATGGTAAATATATCGCTTCTGTCTATCAAGCCTCGGCAAAGGACTATGAACAAATAATTAATAAAGCAGTAGAGGCTTTTCATTATTGGCGGAAAGTTCCTGCACCAAAACGCGGTGAGATTGTAAGACAAATCGGATTAAAGCTAAGAGAATTTAAACCCTACCTTGGGAAATTAGTTTCGTACGAGATGGGAAAATCTTTACAGGAAGGTCTTGGTGAAGTACAGGAAATGATCGACATTTGCGACTTTGCCGTAGGGCAATCCAGACAACTATACGGATTTACACTGGCTTCAGAAAGACCGAGCCACAGAATGTACGACCAGTATCATCCTCTTGGAATAGTTGGGATAATATCAGCGTTTAATTTCCCGGTTGCTGTTTATTCATGGAATGCAATGATAGCGGCAGTATGCGGAGATGTCTGTTTATGGAAGCCGTCTTCCAAAGTTCCTTTATCTGCGATAGCGGTTCAAAAAATAATTTCAGGAGTAATAAAAGAAAATAATTTACCCGAAGGAATCTTTTCTTTAATTATCGGCAAAGGATCTACGATTGGAGAGAGGCTTTTGAATGATAAGAATATTGCCCTGATCTCTTTAACGGGATCAACTAAGGTTGGGAAGCACGCGGGAGAAGTAATTGCTCAGAGATTTGGGAAAGCAATATTAGAACTCGGCGGAAACAATGGAATAATAATAACAGAGAACGCAGATTTGAAATTAGCTCTACCTGCTATTGTGTTTGGTGCTGTTGGAACTTGCGGTCAGAGGTGCACTACTACAAGAAGATTGATTATTCACGAAGCAATATATGGAAAGCTCAAGGGATCTCTTATTAAAGCTTACCAGGGATTAAAGATAGGCGATCCGCTTAATGGGGAAAATCATGTCGGACCGCTAATCGATAAGGATGCCGTAGATATGTTCGTTACAGCACTTGAACGAGTAAAGGAAGAAGGAGGAAAAGTTATTTTTGGAGGTGAAGTATTAAGCGGGAAAGGATATGAATCCGGCTGTTATGTAAAACCTGCAATAGTGGAAGCTGAGAATCATTATTCCATCGTCCAGGAAGAAACATTTGCTCCGATACTATATTTGATTAAATATCCGGGTGATGTTTCGGACGCTATTAAGCTTCATAATGGAGTTGTGCAGGGATTATCGTCTTCAATCTTTACGAATAATTTGAGAGAGGCGGAACAATTTCTTTCTACCGAAGGTTCCGACTGCGGAATTGCTAATGTAAATATCGGAACGTCAGGCGCTGAAATCGGCGGCGCTTTTGGCGGCGAAAAACAAACCGGAGGCGGAAGAGAAAGCGGTTCCGATGCATGGAAAGCTTATATGAGACGGCAGACAAACACAATAAACTATGGAACGGATTTACCATTAGCTCAGGGAATTAAATTTGAAATTTGAATAAATTAGGTTGACAGCAATTTGGAATGATTGAGAAATGGAATGGTGGAGAGTTGGAATAGCAGCGTAATGGATTCTTATTACATGAGCCGGACAAGCCGGAACTAAAAATTGCGATCTTTGTATAGTTCAAAGAACATAGCGCAAAGAGCGACGTCTGGCGCTTAGCCATATATGCTTTGCAAAAAAATATCTTTTCCATTTTGCGTAGAATTTGACGACAAAGTTTCACCCATAAAGTGTTCGCTTTGCGAAAAGAAATTATAAATATCTTCGACTTGAATATTGGGTTAGTAGAAATGAATATCTTACTCCAGCGTTCCATTACTCCAGAATTAAGAGTAAGTATATGATAGCTAAATTAATTTTAGTGAGATTAATTTTTAATATATTTGTAATAAAAAACCGGAGATTAAATGAATTTACGAGATAGAATTAATGAGGATTTAAAAACCGCTATGAAGTCCGGGGACAAGCTTCGTTTGGAGACAATAAGATCAATACGCGCATTGATATTAGAATTTGAGAAGAGCGGTACGGGTAAAGAATTGAATGTCGAGGAAGAAGTAAAACTTTTGAGCTCTGCTGCAAAAAAAAGGAAGGATGCAATTGAACAGTATCGTTTAGCTAAAAGAGAAGACCTTGCCGTTAAGGAGGAGAAAGAATTAAAAATAATTCAGGAATATCTTCCGAAGCAGCTAACGGAAGATGAGATTAAAGCCGAGATTAAGAAGATAGCGGAGGCTATCGGCGCTAAAACGAAAGAGGACTTCCCGAAGCTTATGCCGCATGTAATGAAAGAGCTTAAAGGAAAAGCCGACGGGAAAATTGTAAAAGCCGCTGTGGAAAGTTATTTAAGTTAATGATAAGGATTTGCTGGGTTTGAATGAATATACTTGATATAATTATTATTGCCGTAGTTTTGATTGGTTTCATTTTAGGGTATAAAGACGGTTTTGTTCGTAAAATGATTGGGCTGGCAGGCTTTGGATTAGGAATTTTCCTTGCCATTAGGTTTTCTTCACAGCTTGGTAGAGCTATCGAAAGAATCTTTGGCATTGAGTTTTATCTTTCTCAAATTATTGCGGGGATTACAATCTTTTTCCTGATCATACTCGTATTTTCAATAATTAAAAGACTTGTGCATCCCTTCGACAAAGTAAATAACTTCTTGAACCAGATACTTGGCGGTGTATTCGGCGCGGTTCAAATTTTATTTTTTCTAAGCGCCGTATTCTTTTTGCTAAACGTGTTTAGTGTTCCGTCAAAACAATCTGCAAAGTCATCAATGTTTTATAAAAAAGTTTACAGTATACTGCCTGCAACGGTTAATTATATTTCGAGCTACACACCAAAGACGAAGGAAATTATCAAGGACTACATGGACAATAAAGACACAACATTATGATTACTTCACAAGTACTTGATAAGCTGGAATTTCAAAAAGTTCTGCAGTACATAGCAAAGTATTGCATAACCGAAAACGGGAAAAGCATTATCTTATCGATTAAGCCTTTCAACAATTTACCGCGCATTAAAAATGAAGGTGAATTTGTAAGCGAAGCAAAAGAAATACTGATTAAGAACGTATTTCCTCCGCTGGAATATATTCCTGATCTTGATGAAGCATTATCGAAAAGCGGGATTGAAGGCGCAGTAATTGAAGGTAAAAAGATACTTGAAATATTGAATCTCGCGGTTGTATCAAGGAATTTACAAAATTATTTGAAGCAAAACCGCGACACTTCGCCTTTGCTTTTTGAATTAAATCCGGGATTATTTTCAGACAAGCTTTTTGAAAGCTATATCCAAAAGATTATCAATGAAAACGGAGAGGTAAGGGACAGCGCAAGTGAAAAGCTGGCTGGGATAAGAAAAGAGATTAGGGTAAAGAATGACGACCTGATAAAATCTGTTAGCAGGATAATAAAAAATCTTGAGGATAAGGATATTGTTAGGGAGGAGTATCTTACGCTTCGCGATGGAAGAATCGTTATCCCGGTTAAAGCCGAGCATAAGAGGCATATCCGCGGCTTCATACATTCGGAATCTTCGACAGGTCAAACTGTATATATTGAACCTGAAGAAACACTTGAGCTTAATAACGAAATTGTTTCTCTTTCTTTCGCTGAGCGGAGGGAGATTGAAAGACTTTTAAGAGAAGTAACAAAACGGATCGGCGAAAGCAGCGAGCTGTTAAAAACGTCTCTTGAGAAGGTTGCTTACCTCGATTCTATTTTTGCAAAGGCAAATTATTCTCTGGAGGTAATCGGATCCTTTCCCCAACTGAACAATAGAAAGCCTTTTCAATTAAACGATGCAAGGCATCCTATTCTTTTAAAAAAATTTGCTAAAGAAAAAACAATTCCACTTAACATATCAATTAATAATAAAAATGTAATTCTTATAACAGGACCAAATGCTGGCGGTAAGACAGTCGTACTGAAAACCATCGGGCTGCTGGCGCTTATGGTTCATTCCGGTATTCACATACCGGCAAGCCCCGATTCTAATTTTCACTACTTTGAAAATGTTCTATTAGACATAGGGGATGCTCAGTCAATTGAAGACGATCTGTCGACTTTCAGTTCTCATCTATCCAATATTAATATGATTCTGAATTCTGCCGGCTCAAGCTCGCTTGTTCTTCTTGATGAAATTGGAACGGGGACTGATCCTGCCGAAGGCTCTGCTTTAGCGGCGGCTGTTTTAATCGGACTTCGAGATAAGAAAGCAACGGTATTTGCGACTACACATCACGGCAGTCTTAAATTGATTGCAAATGATCTTAGCGGCTTTGAAAATGCGGCGATGGAATTCGATACGGAAAACTTAAAGCCTACATACCAGTTTAAGCAGGGAATACCTGGCTCAAGCTATGCATTTGAGGTTGCAAAGCGTATCGGCTTTTCCGACGGATTCTTTAATACAGCAAAACAATATCTTGACGGCGACAAGCATAAAGTTGAAAGCTTCCTTGTTGATATCGAAAAGAAATCTCATGAGCTGGAGAGTAATCTGAAAAAAATGGAGATTGAGAACTCAATGCTTGCCGGCTTATCGAGCTTATACAAGAATAATATTGAGAAGCTTGACCGTGAGAAAAAGGAGATTCTGAAGAAAGCAAAGGATGAGGCTGAAGATTATCTCCGGGATATAAATAAAAAAGTTGAAAAGGTTATTAAGGATCTAAAGGAATCAAACGCGCAGGGCGAAGTAATTAAAGAATCGCAGAATATTATAAGAGAAATAAAGGAAACGAATAAAAGCTTATTTAAAGAAGATATTGAATTAAAACCGGAAAATGATAACTTTGCTGTCGGCGATATTGCATCAATAAAAAATACCGGTTCCGTTGGAGAGATAATTGAAATATCCAAAGATGGAAAGAAAGCAACGCTCAGGGTCGGATCTGTAAAGATGCAGGCTAATTTGAAAAATCTTACGAGAGCAAAGAAGGATGAAGTAAAGGTTTCGAGCAGCTTTTCCGGTTATGATATTTCCGCGCCTCAATTTAGATTGGATATTAGAGGCGAAAGATCGGAAGAAGCTGAGTTTGAAGTAGTAAAGTTTTTAGATGAAGCATATTCATCGGGCATGGAAAGAGTTGAAATACTTCACGGTAAAGGAACCGGAGCTTTGAAGAAGACCGTTCAGGATATATTGAAGAGCCATGAAAAGGTAAAGAAGTTCTATTTTGCACCCATCGAGTTTGGTGGAGACGGTATTACGATTGCGGAGCTAAGTTAGTGATTAAAAAGATTCTAATAGCCAACAGAGGGGAGATTGCCGTAAGAGTAATACGGGCATGCAGGGAGATGGGGATTAAATCCGCTGCTGTTTATTCCGATGCGGATAAGACTTCATTACATACGCGGCTGGCGGATGAATCATATTATATCGGGGAGTCGGCTGCATCTCAATCTTACTTGAATCAAAGCAAATTAATAACTCTTGCAAAAAAAATTAAAGCCGACGCAATACATCCCGGCTACGGCTTCTTATCTGAAAATGCGGAATTCATAAAGCTTTGTGAAAAGGAAAAATTAAATTTCATCGGACCATCATTTAAATCCGTAGAGATGATGGGAAGTAAAACTGCTGCAAGAGGGCTAATGTCTAAAAGCAGTGTTCCGATTGTTCCCGGCACTACAAAAGCGATTTCTTCTATAACAGAAGGAATAAAATCCGCTAATGAAATAGGATTCCCGATTCTTCTGAAAGCAGCAGCCGGAGGCGGCGGGAAGGGGATGAGAAAAATCTCCTCCGAAAAGGAATTCGGAGATGCCGTTGAAGCAACTAAAAGGGAAGCTTTGAAAGCGTTTGGAGATGATTCAATTTATATAGAAAAGTATATTGAGAACCCCCGGCATATTGAAGTGCAGGTTATTGCCGATAAGCATGGAAACTACGCTCATCTATTTGAAAGAGAATGCTCGATACAGCGCCGGCATCAAAAAATAATCGAGGAGTCGCCTTCATCTTTTGTTGATGAAGATACCAGAGATAGGATTACGGAGGCGGCTGTAAATGCTGCTAAAGCCTGCGGATATTTCAATGCCGGCACCATCGAGTTCTTGATGGATAAGGATAGAAATTTTTATTTTCTGGAGATGAATACGCGTCTGCAGGTAGAGCACCCTGTAACGGAATTAATTTCCGGGATCGACCTGGTGCAAGAGCAAATCTTAATCGCTTCCGGTGAGAAGCTTTCATTTAAGCAGGAAGATCTGAAAATTAACGGTCATGCCTTTGAATGCAGAGTTTATGCCGAGGATCCTGAAAACAATTTCCTGCCTTCAACCGGTACACTGATTGAATATAAAATTCCTTCCGGACCGGGAGTTAGAGTAGATGATGGATTTGGAAAAGGCTCGGAAATATCAATCTATTATGATCCTTTAATTTCAAAATTAGTCTCCTGGGCAAAGGATAGAACTGCTGCAATTGAAAGGATGAAGCGTGCATTAAGCGAATATCAGGTTGCCGGGGTAATAAACAATATTCAGTTTCTTAAATCGGTGTTTAATGATGAGAAATTTAGAAGAGGTCAAATAGATATAAATTATCTTGAAAGGGAATTGGAAAATCTAATCCGGGCAACATTAGAAGGTAAAAATAAAAATGAGCTTGAGGATGCAGCTGCAATTGTATCGGTTCTTTTAAAAGAAAAGCTTTCCGGTAAGAATTACAGGTGGCTGAATCCCGAAACATCAAAGGTAAATAACAACCGCTGGCAGGATTTGATGTATGAGTGAATATATTATCTCGATAAACGATAAGAAGAAAAAAGTATTCTATTCCGGCAATTCGAAGATAAGCGTAGGCAATGATGAATATGAATGCGATTTGGTGCACCTGGAAGCACAAAATTACCTACTTAGAGTAAATAATATTTTTTTCGAAGCAGTTTCAAATAAGCTTGACAATGAAAGATTTTCGATTTTAATTAACGGCAGTCTTTTTGAAATAGAAGTCAGATCATCGCTGCAGGAAAAAGCGAGGGAATTATTGCAGCAGAAAGAGTCCGCTCATCATAAGACTGAAATAAAGGCTCCTATGCCGGGAATGATATTGAGAATTAAAAAGAATGTATCTGAAAATGTTGAGCAGGGAGAAACCGTGTTGATCCTTGAGGCTATGAAAATGGAAAACGACCTGCGTGCGCCGCGAACCGGAATTATTAAAGAAATATTCGTAGAAGAGAGAATCGCTGTTGAAAAAGGCGCCGTCTTATTTACGATTGAATAAAGCTATTACGGTAATAACCAAAATAAATTAACATCAATATAACGGAGGTCATGTGAAAGTAAAAATTGTTACTGTTGTCCTTTTTCTTTTGCTGGCATATAATCAGGTATTTGCCGGCGGTTTCCAGTTAAATGAACACAACGCGCGTGCTGTTGCAATGGGAGGTGCATTCACAGCAATCTCGAATGATCCTTCTGCGATTTATTACAATGGTGCCGGTTTAGTGCAATTGAATGGAATTAATATTTCTTTAGGCTCTACATTAATTGCGCCTGTATTTTCTTTCAGAGGTGTTACGCCCGCTGTAACTGAATATGATGCAACTAAACAAACATACTATCCGACTCACGTATTTGCCACCTACAGGTATGATGAAGATTGGGCTTTTGGGTTAGGATTTACAAGTCCTTTCGGTTTAGGTTCCCAGTGGGATCCTAATTGGGTAGGGAAATATTTAGCAATTGAAACAGAGTTGCAGGTATTTACTATTTCTCCTGTTGCAGCTTACAAAATCAGTGACCAGCTTTCCGTAAGCGCCGGGCTTGTTTACAGCTTTGCTAATGTAAAGATTTCTCAGAAATCCCCCTTAGCGCTTAGCAAAGGTTCTCCTGCGCCTTTTAATCAGAATGCATATACCTCATTGGATGGTAAAGATAATTCAGCCTGGGGATATAATCTTGGAATAATGTATAAGCCAAGTGAAGACTTATCTTTCGGAGCTTCGTTCCATAGTATAGTTAAATATAAATTTACGGGGACTGCAACAACTACGGGTCCATCTGAGTTTGCTGCAATGCTTCCGAACGGCAATGTTTCGGCAAATTTAACTACACCGTTTAATCTTGCAGTTGGAGTTGCTTACCGCGTAATACCAAAGCTGTTATTAAGCTTTGACTTTCAGTATGTCGGCTGGTCAAGCTATGATACGCTTTCGATTAATTTTTCTACTCCAAAGGAAACAATTTCGAGCCCGAGAATGTACGACAACTCCTATATAGTAAGACTTGGCGCCGAATACAATCTTATGAAAGAACTCGATGTCCGTGCGGGAATTTATTTTGATAAAAGTCCTGTGAAAAACGAATATATTAGTCCTTCTTTACCTGAATCGAACAGGCTTGGATTCAGTGTTGGAGCCGGATATAAGCTTACAAACAAACTTCGCATAGATGCTTCTTATTTGTTTATAAGAAACAGCCAGGTTACCGTAACAGATTCGCGTGAAGATTATACAACCGGCAGCGTAGCGCCCCAGGGAGCTTATGTAAACTCATTTGACGGAACTTATAATTCATACGCGAATTTAGTTTCATTAGATTTAACCTATGCATTTTAAGGAAGGAGAGAATTTGAAATGAAAAAGATATTAAGTTTATTTTTTGTATTTACAACAGTTCTTCTGATTCTCTCCGGCTGCCAGGACAGAACAGATTTAACCGGACCTTCTCCTGCTAACGGAAAGGTTGACTTCACCCGCTTGGTCAGCCTTGGCAACAGTTTAACTGCAGGTTATCAATCCAGCGCTTTGTATGC
>JAJYIL010000074.1 GCA_021790055.1 Bacteroidota bacterium | reverse complement strand
AAAGGTTATTACTTTTTAGTTTTAATGGTTTTGATTATTGCATTTTCATTTAATCTTTTAGAGACACCATTATTTTTTGCACTCCAAATTTGTTATGTGTCAATGGCTAAGATAATTTCCCAAACAGAATTAAAGGGAATAATCGGTGAGCCTGTATATTTGCCGTCATAATCTTTATTAGCGAAATAACTTATAAAAAAGAATTAGTATAGAATTGTAATTTATTGTAATGTGTGGAATAGCAGGAATAGCGTATTTAAATAAAGATAGAAAAGTTACCCGGCATGAATTAAAGTCGATGACAGACACAATAGTTCATCGAGGTCCGGATGATGAAGGATTTTTCATTGACAACAATGTCGGATTAGGGTTTAGGCGGTTAAGCATTATTGATATTCAGACTGGAACTCAGCCAATGAGCAATGAAAATGAAACCGTCTGGGTAATAATGAATGGTGAGATATATAATTTTCTTGACCTGCGTAAAGAACTTATCAACAAAGGACACAGCTTTAAGAGCCATAGTGATACTGAGGTTCTTGTTCATCTTTATGAAGAACTCGGAAGCAGCTTTGTTACCAGGTTAAGAGGCATGTTTGCAATAGCGCTCTATGATAAAACAAACAAAAAGCTTTTACTTGCACGTGATAGAATAGGGATTAAGCCGCTGTTCTATGCATTAAACGGCAGCTCAATTATTTTTTCTTCAGAACTTAAAGAGATATTAAAGGTTTTAGATAAAAAACCGGAAATCAACCAGCAGGCGGTAATGGATTATTTTACCTACGGATATACTTTGGGAGAAAAAACCATTTTCGGCGGCATAAAGAAATTGCCGCATGCAAATTATCTTGAACTTGATATCAATACTTTTAAAATTCATTTTAATAAGTACTGGGCACTCGCTGCTGAACCGGATTATTCAAAATCCGAATCCGACTGGATTGAAATAATAAACGAGAAACTATCCGAGACGGTTAAGATGCATATGATCTCAGATGTACCGCTGGGTGCTTTCCTAAGCGGAGGTGTAGACTCGAGTTCTGTGGTTGCTAAAATGGCAAAGCTTTCTGCAAAGCCTATTGAAACATTCTCGATTGGTTTTAAGGAAAATAAATTTAACGAACTGGATTTTGCCATGAAAGTCAGCCGTGTTTATCAAACTAATCATCATGAAATGATATTAGAGCCTGCCTCTGTTGATATAATAGATGCTCTTATAAATATGTATGATGAACCGGTAGCCGACGATTCATCACTCCCAACATATTTTGTCTCAAAGTTTACCCGCGAGTGTGTAACAGTCGCGCTTTCGGGAGACGGGGGAGATGAATTATTTGCAGGTTACGGCCAGTATGAAAAGATAAAACATTTGACTGATTTCCATCGTTATATTCCAAATGCAATGATGCCGGTTTTCCGTATAGCTAATCAGTTTCTTCCGAATTATATGTTCGGCAAAGGATACTTATATTATTTATCAAAAAATCCATCGCAGTTAGGTGCTTACTTTACAATTTTCAAGGATTATGAAATTCAGTCTTTATTTGAAAAGGAATTTCTCGCAAGATTAAAACCTTATTCTCCTGTTGAAAGTAAAATGGATATTTTTAATTCATACGGCAGTAACGATTTGGTTACCGGTAACGAATTGCTCGACATAAATTCTTACTTGGTTGAAGATATTCTTACTAAAGTTGACAGAGCGAGTATGGCTAACTCGCTTGAAGTAAGAGTTCCGATTCTGGACCATGAGTTTGTTGAACTTGCATTTAAAATACCGGCAGCAATAAAATTGAAGAACTCCGAAGGAAAATATATTTTTAAGAAGGCGCTTGAGTCGATTCTTCCAAAAGATATTTTATACCGGGAGAAACACGGATTCTCAGTCCCTTTAACAAAATGGTTTAACGGCGAACTTAATACGTACATCAAAGACGAATTATTAAATAATAACGGGATTCTCTACGAGTATCTGAAACCGGATTACATTACAAAAATTATCGAAGACCACAGCCGGGCAAAGAGGGATTTCAGCAAGCAAATATGGACGCTTTTGTTTTTCCATTTGTGGTACAAAAAGTGGTGTAATTCTGCTTTATAATGTAGTTAGTGAAAACTAATTTTACAGAAATAAAATCCAAGAAAATGGATATTTGTCAATATGATTTTTATTATTGTACAAGATAAAAAGAAAGTTTTAAATTGAGTCGAATATTAGTTACAGGCGGGGCGGGATTCATAGGCAGCAATTTAATTGACCGTTTTCTTGAGCTGGGACATCAGGTAATCTGTTTAGATAATCTTAGTACCGGTTTTGAGCACAACATAAGCCACCAATATAATAATCCAAATTTTAAATTTATTAATGGAGATATTAGAAATATTCAAACATGTAAAGAGGCAATTGAAGGCTGCGATTATATATCTCACCAGGCTGCGCTTGGTTCCGTACCGCGCTCAATCGCTGATCCTGCTAATACAAATTCCGTGAACATTGACGGTCTCCTGAATATGCTTATAACAGCAAGAGACGCAAATGTTAAAAGATTTGTTTTCGCGGCAAGCTCCAGCACATATGGCGACTCGAAAAAATTACCTAAGGTTGAGGATGAAATAGGAAAGCCTCTCTCTCCGTATGCCGTCACCAAATTAGTAAATGAACTGTATGCGGATGTATTTTCAAAAACTTATGGAATGAAATGCATCGGCTTAAGGTATTTTAATGTGTTTGGAAAAAGGCAGGATCCGAACGGAGCCTATGCAGCGGTCATTCCATTGTGGGTAAAAAAAATGATTGACCACAAAAGACCTGTTATAAACGGCGACGGAAGCTTCAGCAGGGATTTTACTTATATTGAAAATGTTATCCAGGCGAACGAGAAGGCACTGTTTAACCCGGATGAAGAAATTTACTCGAACCGAAAAAAATATTACAGCGAAAAGGTAAGTTGCCTGGACAATAACATTACTGAAAATTTAAATACTCAAGTCTCCGCTTCTAATGGATATTGTGAAATATTTAATATTGCCTTTGGTGGTAACACTACTTTAATCGAATTATTCGAAGCGCTGCGAAAAAACCTGGCAAAATTTGATGATGCAATTTCGGAAGTTCAACCTCAGTTTGGACCGGTAAGGTCCGGGGACATACCGCACTCACAAGCCAGCATATCTAAGGCTCAAATTATATTAGGCTATAAACCGGAATTTAACGCCGCCGCAGGATTTCAAAAAGTCAGTGAGTGGTACTTTACAAACTTGAAGTAGAGATAATTTCTTTTTCGCATTCCTAAAAGAATTAAAACATGCCTGCCAAATACATAATCCGCTTAGATGATGCATCCGAATATATGGATTATAAAAAATGGAATCCCTATTTCGATATATTCGATGAGTATGACATCAAGCCTATCGTTGCAGTCATTCCATGTAATAAAGATCCGAAGATGGTTAATAAAAATCCCGATCAGCAATTTTGGGGAAAGGTAAGAAACTGGCAGAAAAAAGGATATCATATTGCACTGCATGGGTATGAGCATTTGTATTCGACCAACAAAAGCGGTATAATCGGAATGAATAGAAGATCTGAATTTGCTGGCGTTCCTTTTGAAAAGCAGAAGGTCATGATTGAACAGGGAATTAAGAAGTTCAAGGAAGAAGGAGTTGAAACTAAAATATTTGTTGCACCTGCTCATTCCTTCGATAAAAATACTGTAAGAGCTTTAAAAGAAATTAATGAAATTGAATATATCAGCGACGGTTACTTCTTAAACCCGGTTTACAAGGATGGAATCAAGTGGATTCCACAGCAATTAGGGCAATCTAAAATAAAAAACTCCGGCGTGTGGACGATGTGCTATCACCCGGAAACTCTAGATAAAAAGCATTTTAATTCGCTAAAATCATTTATCCATAAAAACCACGAACAGTTTATTAGTTTGAATGAACTTAACTATAAGAATTGGCTGTCCCTTATAGATTTTGTATTTCAATACTATTACATGTTAAAAATGAAAACCGGGAAAATGTATTTCTCAGTAGCTGCAAAGAGAGATAGCCTATGAAAATCCTTTTCTTCATAGGATCGTTGGAAGCAGGCGGTAAAGAAAGGCGATTAATTGAGCTATTGTCGTATCTAAAAAAGCGTACCGGTTACAACATGCTTGTGGTAGCGAGGAGGAATGATATTGATTATCCTGCCTTTAATGAATTAAATATTCCTTACAGATTATTAACCGAGAATTATAAGAAAAAAGACATCACGCTTCATTATAAATTCTATAAGATTTGTAAAGAATTCAAGCCGGACATTGTCCACACGTGGGGAAGTATTCCGGCATTCATTTCCCTTTTAGCGATAGTACTTTTGAGAATCCCGCTTGTTAACAGTCAAATAAACAATGCACCTTTTAACAAGAAGGTGAACATTTTACAGAAAGTTATAAACAAAATTAATTTCAAGTATTCGACTGTTATCCTTGCAAATTCCCATGCCGGTTTGGCAGTATATAAAACGGACAGCAGAAAGAGTAAAGTTATTTACAACGGAATAAATCTAAATAGATTTACAAACCTGGAAGATGAAAAATCAATACGGAATAAATTTGGCATTACTACTCCGTTCATGGTAATAATGGTTGCTTCATTTTCTGAAAATAAAGATTACGAGGTCTTTGTTGAAATTGCCGGAATAATTAATAGCAAAAGGACGGACATTTCTTTTGTTGCCGTAGGAAACGGTAACAATTTCGAGAGAATAAAGCAAAGAGTTCTTGACGAACAAATTATGAACGTGATTTTTACCGGCAAAATTAATAATGTGGAGAGCCTGGTTAACTTAGCAGACATCGGCGTATTATTTTCACCTTTCGGGGAGGGAATATCAAATTCAATAATTGAATATATGGCGCTTGGTAAGCCCGTAATTGCTAATGATGCCGGCGGTACTAAAGAAATTGTCAGGGATGGAATTAACGGGTATTTAATACGGAATGAAAGTGCAAAGGAAATTGCAGAGATAATAAATGATATGATAAATGATAAAGAAAAAAGACGTAAGATAGGTGAGAGTAATAAAAAATTAATCAGCGGGGCATTTTCCATAGAGAGAATGGGAAAAGAATTTGAAAGCCTTTATAAAAAAGAAATTCGGTATCTTAATTGTAATACCGCTGATCATTTCGTTGATAAGCTCAATCCGCTGTCGAACGGTGAAATAAGCTAAGGCTTTAGAAGATGAGTAAAAAGATAAATATTATTATTACGGGCAAAATGACTGACGGCACTATTAGGGCAAAGCTAGAGCCGTTGTCCAGAATAGAATCAATAGAAAATATTTATTTCATTAGGAAAACTGTTGGACCGCAAATTTTAAAGGTTAAGTACCTCAAGCTGCCTTCGATATGCGAATTATCTTTTTTCAATCTTTTACTGACTCCTTTATTCTTAGCCTACTATACAATTAAATTAAAAGCTTCTTATATACTATCATATCACATAATTCCGTACGCCTTTATTGCGGCAATTGGCTCATTACTTACCGGGAAGCCGTATTTTGTTTGCCAGACAGGTTTGCTAATACAAAAGATGTCTGAAAGAAAAGTGTTCTGGTTTTTACTCAAAAGAATAATTTTAAAAGCGAATATGCTCTGTGTACCGGGAACAGCTTCACTTGAATTTTGGAAGAGCAAAGGTATTGAAGATTCAAAAATTAAAATACTCCACAGCACTATTGATACAGATATATTTTATCCCGCTCAATTTAATGAGCGAGCTTATTATTTTATTTATACAGGTCGTATAGCCGGCGAAAAGCGAATTGACTTTTTACTGAAAGCCTTTGCCTCAGTTTGCTCGCAGCATCGTGAAGTTAAGTTATTGGTCGTTGGTGACGGTCCTTTGCTGGATAAAATGAAAGAGCAAACAGATTTATTAAACATTAGTGAAAATGTTGTATTTACCGGATATCAGCAAAACATTCTTACCTGGCTGAATAAATCTAAATTTATTGTTTTGACTTCATATTCGGAAGGCTTACCGTGTTCGATTATGGAAGGGATGAGCGCCGGATTAATTCCTATAACAACTGCAGTAGGAAACCTGCCCGATATAGTTATAAATGGTGAAACCGGATTTTGTGTGGAAAAAGATGATATAAAAAGTTTTGTCAATTACATGAACCATTTAATTACTGCCAATCCTGATGAAATCGAAAACATACGGCAAAACGCAAGGAGAATAATAGTCGAGCAGCATTCACACTATATTTCCATTAAAAAATGGAAAGAAATACTCGAGGTAATTTAATATGACGTTCTTAAACTATTTATCGGAGAAAATCATTCTCCCCGGAAGTGATTTGCTTTTAGATAAATCAGTATCAAAAAACCTTAAGTTCTTAATGGAGAGCCAGTGGTGGGAAAAAGAACAATTAGAAGAATATCAAAATACAAAACTCCGAAAATTAATTAAGCACTCATATGAAAACATTCCTTATTACAAAGAGTTGTTTAGTCGGTTAAATTTGACTCCTGAAGATATTAAAACTAAAAATGATATCTATAAGATTCCGGTGTTAACCAAAGACGACATTCGCAAAAACCTTAGTAACGGGAAAATAATTGCCAGAAATATTTCGAAAAAAGATTTGATCCTTAACAGCTCAAGCGGTTCAACCGGTGAGCCGCTGCAATTTTATGAAACGAAGAAATCTCATTCTATGTGGAATGCAGCAGGCATTAGAGGATGGTATTGGATGGGATATAAACTCGGCGATAAATATATTAAGATAAGTCAGAACCCAAGAAGCAGCATAATAAAGAAAGCGCAGGATTTAATAAACCGGTCTCTATATTTATATTGCCGCCAATTGACTGACGAAAATTTTAAAGGGATAATAAATTCAATAAACCAATACCAGCCTTCATTCATAAGGTTTTATCCCGATCTTGGACTATTCCTTGCAAATTATATTAAGAATAATAATTTGACAGTACACGCTCCAATTGCAATTACAACTACAGGTAACAAGCTCTTTGATTCTACACGGCACATAATAGAAGAAGTTTTTAACTGCGAAGTTTTTGATTCATACAGCAGCGAGGGAAGCGCCGTATCGGCAGAATGCTCGACGCACAACTGCTATCATACTTCGATGGAATATAACATAACTGAAATATTAAATGACGGAAGCGAAGTCAAAGGCGGGGAAAAGGGCAGGGTGATAACGACCGACCTGTTCAATTATGCCAATCCTTCTATACGCTATGATACACAGGACTATATAACTAAATCAAAATACAAATGCACCTGCGGAAGAAACTTAACCGCCGTAGAGTCGATTGACGGAAGAGATTCGGATATATTAATCTCACCGGGCGGCAAGCTGCTGATTGTTCATCATTTCACTGTATTTTTTGAATGGATTGATTCGGTCGAGCAATTTCAGATAAGGCAAAATTCATCAGACGAATTTAATTTCTTGTTAAAAGTAAATTCAAAGTATAATCAGGAGGCAGAAAAGAATATCTATCGCTACTGGTATGATTACATCGGTGGAAAAATTAAAATTACAATAAATGTAGTAGACGATATTCCTCTGACAAAATCCGGCAAGAGGAGATTTCTAATCCGAAGTCAAGATGTAAAGCTTCCTTTCAGGTTTTAATCTTGTTGTTAGAAAAAATCCAAAGAAATACTGAATTAAATTAAGGATTAAAAAACGGACAAATATGAGATACAAAATAGACACCAACATTGAAAAAGTTAATCGAAAATTATGGGAAGAATTTAGTAATGCCCATCCTAACTCAAACTTTTTCCAATCACCCGATTACTATGATTTTTACGGTTCAATGGATTCGTTATTTGAACCTGTCGGGATTTTTGCGGAAGATTCAAATGGGCAAATAGCAGGAGTTTTAATTGCAGTAATTTTAAAGGAAAAAGGCTACCTGACAGGTATTGTGAGCAAAAGATGTATTGTTTACGGCGGACCAATTGTTAGAGACAACGACAACGAACTAGTGGATTTACTGGTAAAGGCACTAATTAAAAAAGTAAAAAGTAAATCAATTTATATTGAATTTAGAAATCTATTCGAATTGTCCGGCTGTAAAAATCATTTTGAAAACAACGGTTTTGAATACCTGGAACATCTAAATTTTATATTAGAAGTAAGCGATGTTGAAGAAAACCTGGCAAAGCTTCACAATAGCAGGAGGAGGCAGATAAAGAAAGGTATTAACTCCGGTTCGGAAATTACAGAGGCTAAAGATATAAATGAAGTAAGAGAATTCTATAATCTGCTTAAAAAATTATATAAGGAAAAGGTAAGAAAGCCGCTGCCGGATTTCAGCTTGTTTGAAAATTTTTTCCGCAATCCGAAATTAGGCAAGATTTTCCTGGTACAGTATGAAGGGAAAATTATCGGCGGAGCTATGTGTCCGATATTTAAGGATACTATCTATGAATTTTATCTAAGCGGATTAGATAAGGAATACAAAGAAATATATCCCAGCGTATTGGCGACCTGGGCGCCTATTGAGTTTGCCGCAAACAAGCAGATGAAATATTTTGATTTCCTTGGTGCCGGACCTGCGGATAAAGAAAGCGGTGTTAGAGACTTCAAGTCCAAGTTCGGAGGCGAGTTAGTCAACTACGGAAGATTCATCAGGGTAAATAATCCATTCCTTTATACAATTGGAAAGATGGGACTTAGATTTTACAATATGTTCTTGCAGGTATAAAGAAAATAATACTGAAAAAAGAAATGTTAGATTTTTATTTAACTGAATTATTTAATTTACGATAAGAGGGTTGAAAATGTCAGATTTAATTAAAAGTAAAGACATCGTAATTGTGGATTCATTTGAGGATGTAGATCCTGTGAGGTGGGAGAATTTTGTAATCAACCATCCGGGCGGAAATGTATTCCAGCTTCCTCAATTTTATCAGGTGTATAAACAAAGTGATTTGTTTGACCCTGTAATCCTTATTGCTAAAAATGAAAAGGAAATATTGGGCGTACTATTAGCCTATGTCCGTAAAGAGTTCAGCAGCAGGTTGGGCGATTTAACTACAAGAGCTATAGCTATCGGCGGTCCTTTAATTAAGGATAACGACGGCGAAGTATTAAAACTAATATTAGACAGGTACAATGAGATTGTTGGTAAAAAGGCAATTTACAGCCAATTGAGAAATCTATTCTGCTTTGAAAAACAAAAAGAACTTTTTAACAATGAAGGCTTTATTTTTGATGACCATCTGGATATCCATGTAGATTTAACAATACCACAGGAAGAACTTTGGTCCAAAGTTAATTCGAAAGCACGAAATCGTTACAGATGTGCAGCAAAAAAAGGTACTATCTTTGCTATTGAAGACGGCGAGGATGCTCTTAAGGAATGCTACAATATTCTTAAAGAGGTTTATGCCCGTATAAAACTTCCTCTGCCTGCTTTCGATTATTTTCTGAACCTATACAAAATATTTAATTCAGATAAAGCTAAGTTTATAATTTTTACCGCAAAGTATGAAGGAAAAATTATCGGATGCTTATTAGCTTTGAGTTTTAAAGATACTATCTACGGACTTTATAACGGCGCTCATACGGAATATTACGATAAGGAACCCAACAGCTTACTTCCATGGGAAATATTTTTATATGGAAAGAGCAAAGGCTTTAAGAAATTTGATTGGATGGGGGCTGGCAAACCGGGTATACCTTACAGCGTTCGCGATTATAAGCTTAAATTCGGCGGCGAGCTTGTAAACTTAGGAAGATTCGAAAACGTACACGATCAGTTTAGATATAATATTGGAAAAGTCGGTTTAAAAATATATAAGGGAGTTAAGTACTCTTGAAATTTAATTTACTATGAGATTTATAATAGACATTGGGCATCCCGCTCACATTCATTATTGGCGTAATTTTGCCAGCATTATGAGCAATCAGGGTAATGAAATTTTATTTACAACCCGCGATAAAGAAATTACTATAAATCTTTTAACTCATTATGGTTTTAATTTTCGTAATTTAGGTAGACCTTACAAAGGTTTTAAAAATAAA
>JAJYIL010000073.1 GCA_021790055.1 Bacteroidota bacterium | reverse complement strand
CTTTATATATGATGGTCCGATATATTTCGATGGATTTAGATACTCTGGGTCATCTTCATTGACAACTACTCTTGTAATAGTTTCAGCAGCAATTCTGTTTATGCCTAAAATTCTTAAATCATTTGTGAGCTGTGCAAGCATATATCCCATCGCTCCCTGGGTATCGGCATCGCAAACATCAAGCGGCAATAAGTGAAGGATTGGTTGTGAATACTCAGCCCGCAGTAAAATATTTCCGACTTGTGGTCCGTTCCCATGAGTAATGACGTAATAATCATCGGGATCTTCTTTTATTATTTTTGCAAGCAGTTTCAACGTTTCTGCCGTACGTCGCCATTGTTCAGGCAAATCGGGTATTATTAATTTGCCCGTATTGGAATCTACCTTGCCGGTAGGCGATACTTCATTGCCGCCAAGTGCAAATATTCTTAATCTCTTTTTCATTAAAGTTAAATTGATTTATTACTGGAATTATTTAGCATTCTGTTCCTATATCTTAGAATAAAGCGCAAGCAATACCCTTTCGGGTGTCAATGGTGCAGTAAGTATAGTATTCATTCCCGGTCGAAAAGCTTTCATTGCATTTTCGATGGCAAAGAAAGCCCCGATTCCATACATCAACGGCGGTTCTCCGATTGCCTTAGAATTGAATATTCCTGAAGGATTATTTGAGTCTTCGAGAGGGATTATTTTCATCTCATCCGGTACAAAATGGATATCCGGTATTTTATAATTTGATAATGAATCAGTAATTATTTTTCCTGACATATCGTAAAGAATGTCCTCAATAGTCATCCATCCAAGTCCCTGAACTATTCCTCCTTCGGCTTGACCTAAGTCGGTTTGTAAACTGAAGGATTTTCCAAAGTCATGGACAACTTTCACCGAATCAATTTTGTAAATTCCTGTTATACAGTCGAGTGTGGCTTCAATAATTGCCGCGCCGTAAACATGATAGGAGAACGCATTTCCTTTAGATGTTTCTTGATCAAAGTAAATTCCTGGAGTTGCGTATTGAGCTTGAGCTGAAAGGTTTACTCTCTTAAAAAATGCGGCTCTTATAATTTCTTCCCATGTTAATCCGGTTGGAACTCCATTACTAAGTACTTGTTCATCTCTTAATTCTAAAAAGGAATTTTCTTTCAGTTTTAAATCTGCCTTAACAGACTTTAAAATTCTGTCGAGTAATATGTTGCATGAGATAATTAAAGCCTTGCCGTTCAAGTCTGTACTGCTGCTGGCGGCGGTTGGAGAAGTATTTGCAACTCTTGTCGTGTTTGATGATTCAACTTTTAATCTTTCGATATCGACCGATAGTGTTTTTGAGGCAATTTGCCTAAGCTTGGAATTTATACCCTGTCCCATTTCAACTGCAGCGGAAGAAATGCCGATGCTTCCGTCGGAATAAACATGAACAAGCACGCTTGCCTGGTTCATGAATGTATTTGTAAAAGAAATTCCGAAGCAAACCGGCATTACTGCCATCCCTTTTTTCAAAAGAGGATTTGCAATATTAAACTCTTTGATTGAATTCGTAACAGCTTTCAAATTAAATCCGGAATCAAGAGACTGCCAGCAATTTCTTGCCGTACAGTTTATCGCTTTCTGCCCGAAATGAAATTGGTCTCCTTCCTTTAATAAATTTTTCTGCTGAATTACCAGAGGATCAATCCCCATTACTTCGGCAGCTTTGTAAATTGCAGCTTCAATAACAAACATTGCCTGTGGTCCTCCAAAGCCTCTGAATGCCGTGTTTGGAGGAACATTGGTTCTGCAGCATAAGCCCGTCGCTTTTAAGTTGGGAATAAAATAACAATTTGCGGCATGAAATAAAGTTCTATCCAGTATTGCCGGCGATAAATCTGCCGCCGCCCCGGCGTTCTGGTAAAATACAACTTCATAAGCTAAAATTTTCCCTTCCTTGTTCAGCCCGATTTTGAAATCGGAAGTATAAGGATGTCGTTTACCTGTTACTGTAATGTCTTCGTTGCGTGGAAGGACTAATTTTGCCGGGCACTTAAGCTTGAATGAAACCAAAGCAGCTAACGCTGCCCAGCTATTTGCCTGATCTTCTTTACCGCCGAAGCCTCCGCCGATCCTTGGTACGTCTACTTCAACTTTGTTCATAGGTATGCCAAGTATTTCTGCAGCTGCCCGCTGTACAGATGTTGGTGCCTGTGTTGACGAAAGAATTCTTATCCCTCCGTTTTCAACTGGGTATGCAACGGCGGATTGCGTTTCCATATAAATATGTTCTTGACTGCCGGTCTCCGCTTTTCCATCGACAATTACATCGCAATCTTTCCATGCAGAACCTGTATCGCCGCAGGAGAATACCTTTGGCGAAATAATTAATTTCCCTGCTTCATAAGCTTCCCTCGGGTCGATAATTACGCTTAGCTTTTCAATTTCTATCTTAATTTTGTCTCTTGCATTTCTTGCAATTGAATAAGATACGGCGGCAACAACAGCAACCGGCTGACCGATATAATTTACTTCACCTTCGGCAAGAAGCTCTTCATCGAAGATAATTCCTCCTACCTGGTTTCTGCCGGGAATATCTTTTGCCGTGAAGATTCCTTTGACCCCCGGAATTTTTTCCGCTTCTTTAGTAATAATTTGCTTAATTCTTCCATGTGCTTCCGGCGAATAAAAAACCGTCAGATAAACCGTATTTACCGGAGCCGGAATGTCGTTGATAAAGATTGATTCACCCCGTACATGCGCATTTAAATCAATGTTCAACATACAAAATCCTCCGCTTTAATTATATCTGGGAAAAGCTTAAGAAAGTGCGAAAGAATTAATTGCTTTAATAAGATAGCTTTGTATTCGGCGGAGCCTCTAACATCGCTTATTGGAGAAATCTCCTTTGATGCAATTACGCAGGCTTCTTTTAAATTTGTTAAACAAACTTCCTTTCCTTTTAAATATTTAGCCGTGTCTTTTAACAGCATGGGAAAAGGCGCAACACCACCCGCCGAAATTGAAACATGCTTAATAATTTTTTGATTGGCTAAAATTAATATTGCAGAATTTACACAGGCAATGTCAAGATAGGTTCGCCTCGAGACTTTTTCGAAGTTTATTTTGAATTCTTCCACCGGAATTTCGAAACTGATTATTTCCAGGATCTCGGTTGGCTTTTTATCTAATTGCTTATAACCTTTATAAAGCTCGGATAACCGGACCTCTCTTAATTCTTCCCCCTCTCTAAAATAAAGAATTGTATTAAAAGGAAGAAAAAATATCGACAAATCGCCGATGGGAGAGGCATTGATAATATTTCCTCCAATTGTTGCACGGTTACGAATTTGCGTGGACCCAAACATGCTGAAATAATTTTTAATCCCGGGAAAGATTTTATTTAAGATTTTTGATTCGCAAATTTCCTTTACCGTAGTGAATGCGCTTATTAGGCAAGCTTTATTTTCAATATAAATATGCGGTGATTTACTTTCTCTGTCGATAAGATTTATGCCGCGTCTTTCAATCTTATTCTTATTTTGAATAGATAAGTCAGTGCAGCCGGCAGCTGGTATTCCCGTATGAGCTTTATGATCAAAATCTCGTAATTTACTCAGCCTTTGAGGAATTGAAAGAAAATACTCGGGTAGAATGTTATATCTTACTAATTTATGAATTCTGTCACTTGTCTGTGTAATTTTTATCGAATAATTTTCTGTAAAAGATTTAACGGATCTTTTAATTGAAGCATAGCCGGTGCACCGGCAAATATTTCCGTCGATAGAAGAAATTAAATTTTCGTAATTAATTTCATTGCAGGAAAATAGAGAACCGGTGAGTGAAATAATAAAACCCGGTGTGCAAAACCCGCATTGAGCGCCGTTTTCTTTCACAAATGACTGTTGAACCGGAGTCAAGCTTTGCTGATTTAAACCTTCAATGGTTACTATATGTTTTCCGGCAATAGCTCCTATGGGTAAAATACATGAGTTAACAGCTCTATATTTTACAATATCATTACAAAGTTTGCCACACAATATAGAGCATGCGCCGCAGTCGCCTTCGCGGCAGCTTTCTTTTGTCCCGGTTAAATGGAGTTCAGTACGGATAAAATCAAGCGTACTAATTGCCGGATTTATTTCAGCGGATATAATTTCATTGTTGCAAATAAACCGGATCGTCTTTTTCAATTTGATTCCCGCATTTTTTTACAGGAAAAATAGTTCTAAGTTTCCGAACATGCAAGCCGAGAAAATATAATAAGTCGCGCACGTAGTGATGCTTCTGGCATAATTAACACGAATTACACAAAAAGACGTCGATTATAAAGATGAAAGAATCGATTTACGAAATTAGGTGAGTGGAGATTACCTATTAAAATTATCGGCATAATCAATAGAAAATAAGTACAATATCCAATTTTTTATCCCAATATTAAAGAGATGACCGATTTTGAGATATTTTTATGGAATTTATAAAAAAAGGTTTGTATTATTAGTTTGTAATTGAAAAAAAGTAAGAATCAGGGCGTTGATAAGTTATTTGTGTAAAATATAACCTTTCCTTCGATACACTAAAACTTAAAGGAGACATAAGGGAAGTAATATCATTGAATAAAAACTGACGGGAATTCAATATAAATTGCAAAAATCGCTAAAAAATTAGACCAATTTGTACGATTATATAATAGTACGGAAGTAATTAGTTAACTGGTTTTAACATAGATGGGAATTAGCTCTGTTTAGTTTTTATTAATCGAATTTATTTTCTCAGATGTTCGTTCAATAAAAAATTAAATCGGGTGGTTGCATTTAGAGAGCTTGGGAAAAAAATATGCTATGAACATATTTGAAGTTTTTAACTTTATAAATTTATTTTTGGCTGTATTTCTCAGCGCATTAGTTGTCGCAAGAGATCCTTCGGCAAAATTAAACAGAGTCTTTCTAATAAGTACGCTAATTTCAGGTTATTCGGCTTTCTGTGAATTCTTCAGACTTATTTCGGCAAACATATATTGGGCAGAGTTCTGGCTAAAGGCTTCCTTCCTATGGATGTTTTACCCTTTCGCCTTCTACCAGTTTATACTTGTTCTTACGTCAAGCAAATATTATTCAAACAAAGCACTGAACCTTTTATTCTTTATTCCTGCTTTAATAATATGGGCTTTACACCTATTCACAAGCTTGTTTTATAAGAGCTTGGTACATGACTGGTACGGTTGGAATTATATTCAAACAAAAAATGTTTTCAGTCATTTTATAGGCTTGTTTTTTGTGTCAACCGGGATTTTCTCTTTGGTATTAATGTACCGTTATTACAAGAAGCTAAATGATTCCAGGAAGAAGAAACAGGCTCTTTCAATTACTGTTGGATTGTTGATACCGCTGATGGGATCAATGATAACCGAAGGAATTCTGCCGAACATGGGAATTGAAGCGCCACCGTTGAACTCTATCTTTTTTATTATTGGTTTGAGCTTCCTTGCACTTGGAATATTTAAATACAAAACCTTTTCAATAAATCCTGTTAATGTGCTTAGGAAAATATTCTCTACTACACCGGATTATGCTATAATATTTAACAGCCTGGGCGAGATATTACTGTCCAGTAATTCTTTCAACAGGCTGGCTGAACGCAGTGAAGAAGAAATTGCCGGTAGTGGGCTCGATAAATTTCTTAGAGATGGAAGTACGGCTGTCTTTGACAGATTATTAAACGCTCTGGAAAAAGAAATCGAGCTTAAAATAATAACCGGCAGAAATGAGGAAATCCCGATATCCGCAACTACATCGATAATTCAAAGTGATAGGAATGACGACAGATTATTTTTCTTGATGGGGAGAGACTTGAGAGAGCGAAAGCTGTTTGAGGAACAATCGACTAAAATGAATAAGCGTTTGGAACAAATGGTCGGAATACGAACTGCCGAGCTTGCCAAATCGAACATTGATCTTCAGTACGAAATACAGGAGAGAAAAATTATTGAGAGCGCATTAAGGGAGTCTGAGGAAAGATACCGCAATCTGTTTGAAAATTCACCGTTAGGAATTTACCGGACTACACCGGACGGGAAAATTTTAATTTCTAATCCTGCATTAGTTAAAATGCTTGGTTATGACAATTTTGAAGAATTATCGAAGCGAAATCTCGAGCTTGAAAATACCTCTGAGCATGACTATCCAAGAAGTAAATTTAAAAAAATTATTGAAAACAACGAAAAGATAACAGGGCTTGTAACAACGTGGAAGAAGAAAGACGGAAATGAAATATACGTGCGTGAAAACGCAAGATGTATTTATAACGATGCCGGGGAGCCTTTTTATTACGATGGGACTGTGGAAGATATATCAAGCCAGATTAGAGCGCTGGATTCATTGAAAGAGTCCGAAGAAAAATTCCGTAGTCTTGTAGAAAACATAAATGAAATATATTACATAGCTGACAAGCTTGGGCGAATAATTTATGTAAGCCCGAACATATTACAATTTACAGGCTACAAGCCGCAGGAATGGGTTGGTAATAAGGCTTTTAGATACGTTTTCGAAGAAGATTTGCGCCGGGTAGCAAGATTTTATATAGACAATAGAAAGGGCGATACATTAGACGCTTCAATTGAATTTCGTTCCCGTAAAAAAGACGGCACAATTTTTTGGGTAGAGCAGATAACAAGATTTGTCCGTGACGAAAATGGAAGCGTTGTTGAATACAGGAACGTTACGCGCGATATTAATGAGCGGAAGACTGCCGAAGAAAGACTAAGGCTACTTGCTAAAGCAGTAGAAAGTACCGGCGAAGGAATCAGCATAACCGATATAAATAATAATATTCTTTTTGTTAACAATGCTTTTAAAAAAATCTACGGTTACGAAGTTGAAGAATTAATTGGAAGAAATATAAGTATCGTTCGCTCTGAAAATAATCCCGATCCGTTGGTTGAAAATGTAAGACAATCTACCTTGATAACCGGTTGGTTCGGTAAATTAATTAACAAGAAAAAAGACGGTACAGAATTCCCGATACAGCTAAGCACTTCATGCGTTTACGACGACAAAGGACAGCCATTTGCTTTAGTCGGGGTTTCAAGAGATATCACAGAGCAAAGTAAAGTTGAAAAAGAGCTTGAAGAATATAGAAGCCATCTTGAAAGGCTTGTAGAAGAGCGTACGCAGAAGCTGGATGCAGTTAACAAGCAATTAATCGAGGAGATTGAGAAACTAAAGATTGCTGAAATTAGAATACAGGACCAGCTTACATTTCTACAAACGCTTATTGATACAATACCAAACCCCATATTTATGCGTAATTCCCAAAATCTTTATACCGGCTGCAACAAAGCCTTTGAGGTCTTTCATGGAGTTGAAAGAGATAAAATAATCGGTAAGACTATTTTTGACGTACTGCCTAAACAAGTAGCTGATTACGTAGGTGTAAAGGATAAAGAGTTTTTTATTACCAACAATGAGCAAAGCTATGAGACAAAAGCATACGATGCAAACGGCGTTGTTCACGAAGTAATAGTTTATAAGGCACCTTTTAAAAAAGCCGATGAAACATTTGCAGGGATGGTCGGCATTATGCTGGACATAACCGAACTAAAGTGCCTTCAATCAGAAATTTTAAATACGCTTGAAAAGGAAAAGGAGCTTAACGAGCTCAAGTCAAGATTTGTCTCCGTTGCATCGCATGAGTTTAGAACTCCGTTAACGGCAATACTTGCTTCTGCCGACCTTCTTGAATTATACGGAAGAACCTGGGCTGAAGAAAAATATATTGAATATGTTAAGAACATTCAAAATGCAGTTCAGTACATGAATGAATTGATAATTGATGTTTCCATTGTAAATAAGACAGATTCGGATAAAATTAAATTTACCCCGGCAGAAGGAAATCTTTATGAAGTTGCCAAATCAATATTTGATAATGTAAAGCTGTCGGCGCCAAATAACTTAAAATTTGAATTTAACTATAACCTCGAACAAAAAATCTATAGAATTGATAATAAATTAATAACACACATTCTAACAAACCTGCTTTCAAATGCCGCAAAATATTCTCCCAACGGAGGCGCAATTAGTTTAATAATTAATAAAGAAAATGATTTTGTATCATTTACAATTTCGGATAATGGAATAGGCATAACGGAAGAGGATCAAAAGAATATGTTTGAGCCTTTCCACAGGGGAGTGAATGTAGGAACAATTCATGGAACCGGATTAGGTCTTTCAATTGCTAAAAAATCTGCAGAGCTCCACAATGGCAGTTTGACATTGGAAAGTAAAGTAAATGAGGGGACGAGAGTAACAGTGCTTATCAAATGTGAATAAGCCTATTAAGTAAATAAATGATACCTGGGCAAATGAAAAAAATTCTTGTAATTGAAGATGATTTAGTCTTGAGGCGTACTTTAAGGGAACTGCTCGAGACAAATAATTATAAAATATTCTCGGCAGAGGACGGCTTAGAAGGCGTTAAGCTTGCAAAAGAAATAAAACCGGATTTGATAATTTGCGATATAATGATGCCGAGATTAAGCGGTATCGGAGTGGTAAATGAGTTAAAGAAGGACAATATTTTCGCTGCTGTTCCGTTTATTTTTCTAACAGCGAAGAGCGAGTTAACCGACATGAGAAAAGGCATGGAAATCGGCGCCGACGATTATATTACAAAGCCTTTCAAAGCAGAAACGATATTAAAAGCCATCTCGGCGAGGCTGGAAAAATTTGATTTAATTATGAATAATGAAAGGCTTTTAGCCGGGACAAATCTCCCTGAAAATATTCCTTTATTATCCGAAGAAGATAGAATTTTTATCGATACAAAAACTAGGCAGCATTTTATTAAGATCGGAGATATACTGTTTATAAAAGCTCAGGGCGAATACTCGGAAGTTTACCTGGTAAATGAGACAAAAATATTAATCCGCAAGCTAATGAAGCAGTGGGAGGGCCAATTACCGCAGAAAATTTTTCTGCGTATTCATAGGTCAACTATTATAAATTTAAGTCGTATAGAAAAAATTGAAAGATGGTTTAAGCGCTCCTATCTTGTAAAGTTAAAAGGCTCGGATGAGAAATTTATAGTCAGCCAAAGATATTCAAGCAGGATTAAATCAAAGTTTGCAGGTTAAAAAAGAATGTTACATAAATACCGCAAGCAAGCTTAAACTCGTAATAGATTCGCTCATTTCAATATGGGTGCGCTTAATCTTAATAATACTCAATTATTTCAAAAATATTTAAGAATTAAAAAATTTTTCGAATATTTTATTAAAGACAAACAGGATTAAAGATATGAAGAAAATCCTCGTTGTAGAAGACGATAAAGAAATTAGATCGATGCTTAGGGAAATTCTTGGTAACGCAGGTTACGATGTTATCCCGGCGCAAGACGGTCAATTTGCAATAAATTTCCTTGAGCATGAAATTCCTGATCTAGTAATTTCAGATATCATGATGCCTAATGTTGACGGCTACCAAGTGCTTGAATATTTTCAGAAGCTGCCGGCATCGACAACCGTTCCCTTTATTTTTTTAACTGCAAAAGCAGATATAGGTGATTTACGTAAGGGCATGAATTTAGGCGCGGATGATTATATTTATAAACCATTCAGAGTAAAAGAACTGCTTCAATCCGTTGAGACTCACTTTAAGAAAAAGGAAAAGCTTGAAGAAAAATTTGGAAATATTTTCTTTGATATTTCCGCATACGTGCCTCATGAGCTGCGCACGCCGTTGATCCCGATTATCGGTTACTCACAATTAATCAGTGAACAAATTGAAAGCTTAACAAAAGAAGAAATTTTAGATATGGTGATTAGGATAGAAGCCTCGAGCCGAAGGCTGCATAAGACGGTTGAGAAATTTATAAGATACACAGGAACAAGAATAGGTCTTGCATTGCAAGATCATTCGGCATTCTCGGAGAGAGGCAGCATAGAATCCTCGGTACCTATACTGGAAGAGATTTGCATAAGGATGGCTATAGAAGCTAATAGGAAAAAAGATTTAAAGCTTGAATTGGAAGACTCGCCGGTAAAAATATTTAAAGAGGACTTTGAATTTATAGTAACGGAATTAATGGATAATGCACTTAAATTCTCAAACGCCTTTACAAAAATTTTAGTTAAAAGCATAGTAATT
>JAJYIL010000072.1 GCA_021790055.1 Bacteroidota bacterium | reverse complement strand
GGATATAACTGTCCGGCGCACCAAAGAATTATTTCAGGTGAACGGGCAAAAACTGCCTGCCAGACTTCGGCATTATAATCATTATATGCGCCTTTCATGCCGTAGTTATCGAGCCAGGAGCCAATCCACTTTGAAGGATCGACGCTTGAATACCATTTCTGAAATATATACCCGCTGTATGTTGGAATGTGTTGGTCTTGAGTTTCGGGAACGCGGGTTTCAATACCCACAGCCATCTTATCAAACTGGTGAGTCTCTTTGTAAACATCATAGCCGTTTTCCGGGAAGCCTTCATACCAGTTCGGATATTTAATAATAACATTTACACCGGGATTAACTTCCTTGGCAGGATCAATAATATATTTTTTAGATTGCTCAAGAAGAAGCTTGGTACGGTACTCAGCCCAGCTTTTGCTGCCGCGGTCTTCTATGCTCTTCGGATCGGTTGCAGTGGTAAAAAGCCAGTCGTCGAGGATTATGTTATCGAATACTTTCGCAAGAGCTTGCATTCTGTTTTTAAGCGATGCAAGATCTTCAGAATTATTATAAGTTGATGTTCCGCCTTTCGGGGAAACCGGCACCATTGAGCCGGAGACTTTAAAGCCCAATGCTTTAAACTTGTCTGAAAGCTTTTTTAATAGTTCAACGTTAACTTTGCCGCGGCTTGTTCCTTCAAGATAGACTCTTTCAGCTTTGATTGGTGCAAAATATTCCATCGTCTTCTTAAATTGAGTCGAATCTGAAAGAAGACGCTCGATATCGTAAGACGTAAAATAAATTGCATATTTAAGATGCTGCCAGCTTTTGTCATTAGTTGAGTTGTTTGCACTTTGGCTAAAAGCCGAAGACGAAAAGAGAAATACTAAAACGGCTAATGCAAGCAGAATTATCGATCTTCCCGGTATGAGAATTTTCATTTTAACTCCTTAAATTTTTTTGTGATTAAACGGAGCTGCTCCAAATGAAACAATTACCGGTTTATCCCGATTCCATCGGAATTAGTTAAAACTAAGAACGGTCTTTCTTCATACCAAATTTATTTTATTGGAAGATTAAGTGCAAGTAAATTTTAGTCGGGGTTACAAAGTCTTCAGCAATAGGCGAAAGCGTTTGTGAATATTCGATAAGCTGGAAATAAAAAGAGCCGTAAATTCAACGGCTCAAATTACTAACCTGATAACTTTAGCAAAATACTTTTTCCTGTTTTAAACTTCCGTTATCAACGGATTATTATATTGTTAAATTTAGTTACCCGGGATTTATCTGGTTACGCTTGTAAAAAGCTTAGACATTTTACTAAGCGTACCCGGCATGTTGAGTAACTTAATCTTTACCACATTTTGAATTGAAGCCGGAAGCAGTGCTCTGGCAGAGTTTACATCCGGGCAATTGGCAGTCATATAAACCGTATTGCTGAAAGATGAATTATAACCATGCTCAAATGGGCACTGGCTGCACGCGTTCTGATGAATCATTTGCATCATGCCATTTGACGACTGCATTAATTCATAAGGGCATACACCGGCTGAGCTTGGAATCATAATAAGATATGTATGCAGCGCTTCGGTTTTTTGAACCTGATTATGCTTCGGCTGGTTCATGAATGTCAATCCTAAAAAAAGTATAGTGAAAAAAGACATAAAAGCAATTCCCTTTACAGATAAAAGCATCTTCTTCATATTGGTATCCTTCTGTTTGTTGGTGAAATTAATTTATCCGCAATAATAATTTCAGATTCAAAGTAACTCCATTTTATTTTATAATCAAGAAGGAAATCGTGTCTTCTTAATCTAAATCACCATTGAAAATTTTCTGACTGTTCTGATGCATGAGGCAAAAGTCCGGTCGGATTTATATAGGAAAGGAACAACGGTCTTAAAATTATATCTTAATCACATTGCTTGCTGCTTATAATTTACCCAACCGGTAGAAAAAGCGGATAAAGTTTTTCCTTCTTAAATTGTTTCTTATCGCTTTCTAAAGCATGTCAATTGTATGCCTTATAATTTGTCCCTCCTTTGGTTATTTTTGAAATTCAAATTTGAAATGAATTTATGAAGATAGCAGTTTTATTATCGGGCGGCGTTGACAGTTCAGTTGCATTGCGGTTGTTGAAAAACGAAGGACACGACATTACCGCTTTTTATTTGAAGATATGGCTTCAGGATGAATTTTCTTTTCTTGGCGACTGCCCCTGGGAAGAGGATTTAAATTATGCGCGGGAAGTTTGCAGGCAAGTAAATGTTCCGCTCGAAGTTCTTCCGCTTCAGACTGAGTACTGGGAGACGGTGGTGACTTATACAATTTCCGAGATTAAGGAAGGACGTACTCCCAACCCGGATATGTTCTGCAATAGCCTGATCAAGTTCGGTCAGTTTTATGATAAGATTGATAATTCTTTTGTGAAGGTTGCAAGCGGACATTATGCGAGATTAGAATTTGACGGAAAGAAATATCAGTTAAGAACAACTCCCGATAAGGTGAAAGATCAAACGTACTTTCTTGCATACCTTACGCAACTGCAGTTAGCGCGGGCATATTTCCCGCTTGGAAATTTAAATAAGAAAGATGTAAGGAAGCTTGCGAATGAATTCAATCTTCCTAATAAAGACAGAAAAGACAGCCAGGGAATTTGTTTCCTCGGTCAGATAAAGTTTAACGAATTTGTAAAGCATCACCTTGGAGAAATTAAAGGCGACATAGTCGATATCGACAGCGGGAAGAAAGTCGGCGTACACAATGGATATTATTTCTATACGATCGGACAGCGATCCGGTTTAGGATTATCCGGCGGACCGTGGTACGTGGTTAAGAAGGATGTAGTGAGTAACATAATTTCTATCTCACGGGAAAACCTTGCAAAAAAAGCTAAGGATACATTTACTGTTGGTAAGTTCAACTGGATTTCGGAAGAAGTTCCGGCAAAAAAAGTTTTGGCTGTGAAGATCAGGCACGGCGCAAACTATTACCGATGCTCTCTCAATTTTAAAGATGAAGGAATTGCCGAAGTAAAGCTTAACAAGCCTGACCAGGGGATAGCTCCGGGTCAGTTTGCCGTTTTTTATGAGGGTGATTTATGTCTTGGCGGCGGGGTGATACTTTAGCGCATGGGGCAAAGTGCATAGCGCAAAGTGCAAAGTGCAAAGCGTGCAGCGTATCAGCAGGCTTTTGCATGCTTTACATTTTTGGAACTCAATATGAAATGGTTTAAGGTTAAAAAAATAATAAGTGAGATTGTGAAATATATTGTTGATGATAAAGGTATCAAGACTTCTATAATTGTTCCGCTTGAAAAATGGTAAGAAGCTGCAAACTCTTTTAGAGTTCTTAGATGAACGTAACGGTTAGAGTTCCAAGAAGTTTTAAAGAAAATCGAAACCACTGTTAAAGAAATTTCCGTCGTTAGACGAAGAATTAAGAAAATTAGAGAGTGATTTAATTAAAAATCCTAAATTGGGTCAGCCATTAGAATATAATTGTTACAAAAATTTTAGATAAAGAATTGAAAGAATTAATTGCAAGTATTCAAAATGAGTAAGTTATTGCCGTAGCTCTTTCTTTCATATATATAACGCGCTTCCAAAATCCCTTCTATGCTTAATAGTAATTTCATTTTCTTCGCCGAGATATTTAAAGATAGCAATACATGCTTTCCTTGCCCCGTCGTCATCTAATGTTCTGTCGCTTCTTATTACTTCAATGAACTTATCTAAAGCGGAATCGAAATTTTGTTTTTGAATATCACCGATTGCCTCCATGTATAAATTCCATGCCGGGCTTTCTTGTAAGCCATTAGGATTGTTTTTCAAGTTAATTAACCTGGAAATTGTTTTGAGCGAAACAACTAATTCAAAATTTTCCGAACCTTCATCAATTCCTTCTATAAGACTCAAGCACTTTTCCTTATCTTTGAATACAAGGAGCTTTGCAAGCATTACCTTTACCTTTTCGTTTTCCGGTTCTTTCTTCAGCATGTTTTCCAGGACTTTAATTGCTTTGTCCGTTTCACCATTTGAGATTAAAGCATCCGCAGCAACCATTTGAGTGCTGCTTTTACCGGGAATAGCTTTCTTAAGCCAGTCCCTGATCATATTCTCAGGGAGCGCGCCGACAAATTCATTAACAATCTTGCCTTCCGAAAATAATTTTACGTTGGGAATGCTTCTAATGCCGTACTGAGCGGCTAAATCGGGGTACTCATCAGAATTTATCTTTACAAGCTTCCAGTCCTTTGCTTCGGAGCAAGCTTTTCAAGAACAGGGCTAAGCATTTTACAAGGACCACACCATTCAGCCCAAAAATCCACAAGCACAGGAGTCTTAAAGCTGGTTTCTAATACATCCTGTTCAAAATCATTCATGTCGAAATTCATTTTTATCCTTCTGATGTAATTAAATTTTATAAAGATAATTTTTCCTGTAAAAATTAGATGTGACTTCCGTTTTGAAGTTTCAGACTTCTACGGGTTACCGGCAAAGTCGCTAAAAAAAATTACTAAATTATTTTACATCTGTTTCCTATTTCTGTATCCTTGAAGGTTACACAATAAAGTATCCCAAATAATTACCGCCCGAAAAATAAATTATCCATCCATCACTTAACAGTACGGAGAATTAAAGAACTTATCCAACTTTGTCTCGCGGTAAAATAAGTTCCGTATCAAGTAGTAACCATAAAATAAGATTTTAGTCTAATAAAATTATTTATTGATATGAGAATATGAAAAGAAAGCTACTGTTATTATTCCTTTTTTTGGGAACCTGCGTGTTTGCCAAGAGTGATAATCCGGGCAAGAAATTAATTCTTAAGAGGACGAGTGCTGAAATTAAATTAGACGGAGAGATAGATCCCGTCTGGAATACTGCGGACTCCGCAACCGACTTTTTCCAGCTAAATCCATACTATGATAAAAAGCCGACATGGAATACGGTAGCTAAGGTGCTAACTACCGATGATGCGCTTTACTGTCTAATAATTTGTTATGAAGACAGCAGCTATATTCAGCCGTTTACCGGAACGCTTGACAATACGACCGGTGAATATGTTTCGATGATGCTTGATACTTTTGACGATGATAAAACTGCCTACAAGTTTATTGTTACCGTTTCGGGCGCAAGAAGCGATTGTATTCTTTTAGATGATGCCAGAAATAGAGATTACAGCTGGGACGGCATCTGGTTTGCCAAAACAAAGATTTATAATTGGGGCTGGGTTGCCGAAATGAAGATTCCCTACAAGTCAATTCAGTATAACAAGAAACTTAGCTACTGGGGTTTGGACTTCGACCGCTGGATTCCTGCTGCTAACTCGGAGGATTTATACTGGAATAAATATAAAAAGAATGAAGGGCAGAGAGTCTCAAAGTTCGGCGAACTGGTCTTCAGAGATTTTAAGCCGGATGTCAAAGGATTAAACCTCGAGATTTATCCCGTTGGAATTTCTAAAGCAGATTATCTTGACGGAAACAAATACAAAGTTAACTGGAATGCCGGTTTAGATGTTATGTACAATCCCTCTTCCGAGCTTAAATTTCTTTTGACTGCAAATCCTGACTTTGCGCAGATAGAAGCCGATCCTTACCAGTTCAACATTTCGCAGTATGAAACTTATTATAACGAGCGGAGACCCTTTTTTACTGAAGGAAGCGAAGTATTTACTGCTTCGGGCAAAGAAAACAGCACCGGCTTCTACAGTCCGCTTGAATTATTTTATTCAAGAAGAATCGGGAAGAAGCTTCCGGATGGAAGCGAAGTTCCTTTGATTCTCGGAACTAAAGCATTTGGAAGATTAGGTACCTGGTCTTACGGAGGCTTTCTTTCCGAAACAGGACAAAAGAGTTATGCAGATGATGATACAAATTATACTGAACCTCGAGCTCTTTTCGGCGCTATAAGAGTTAAGCACCAGTTCGGCGAGAATTCGTCAATCGGAACGCTGGATGTCTTTAAGCGGACTAAAGACACAACTTACGGCGTGATGGATATTGACGGCGCATTCCGGCAATCTTCCTGGCAGCTTTCATATCAACTTGCACGATCGGTAATAAACCAAAAAGGAGATTATGCTGCGTCAATCGGTTTTGTTTACCCGGGACAGTACTGGTGGGTCATGGGTAGGAACAGGTACTTCGGAAACAATTTTAATATTGAACAGGTAGGTTATGTTCCCTGGATTGGAACAGCGGAAGTTACATGGCTTACAGGTCCAATGTGGTATTTTAACGAAGGTTATATAAGCAAGATCCTTGTGCTCGGCGGAATATATACCAATTATAAGCATGTGGATCATTATACCGATAGATCGGGGCTATTAGATTTTAATATGGCATTCAGAGACAACTGGGGTTATGAAATTACGCTGCTAATCGGAAAATCTAAAGACCAGGGAATCAAGTATGATTATTTTGAGCTTGATTATAACGGCAACTTTAATGTAAGCCCAAAATGGCATGCGGATTTCTATGGAGGTTACTCAAAATCTTACAACTTTAACCGCGATTATGTAGCTTTTTATAGCTGGTTTGGCGCGGACTTCCAGTGGAACACAAACGACATTATGCAGCTTGGAACTTCCTACAACATGTGGGTGGAAGGAAATCCTGCCGGAAGCGTCGAGGATATTACTTACGATGCGCGCCCATACTTTTCTTTAACCCCTGTTAACGACCTTAACCTTCGCTTGTATGTTGATAACTTATATAACTCCTCTACACAGCATCTTGAGCAGTTAATAAGCGGATTTTTATTCTCATATAACTTCTCTCCCAAAAGCTGGATTTACTTTGCCTACAACGAGCTTGACAATAGGAGCGACCGGTACAACTCTGACGGGAAATTACTACCTGCTAAAATGCATGTAGCTGCACGAGCCGGGGTATTCAAGATTAAGTATTTGTATTATTTCTAAGAAGATTAACATTTCAGCTATTAAGTTCGATAATTGATTTAGGATAATAGTATCCAATTGCCCTTAGCAAGTGATGCTTTTATCCACTGAATTATGATTAAATGATTATGGACAAAGAAGAAATAATAGTAAGCAACGAACTGGACGAAGAAGCCATACCGGGATTCCAAACCTCAAGGTTTCAGAGCCTTGCTAAGGAGTTTTTCCAGCTTGATGTTTTCGATGACCAGGACGCGGTGAAGAAAATTAAGGAAGCTGCAAGGCATTTCAGTTTTAATTTGCCGGCAGAATGCAGTGAGCTTTTTATCCGGTTCGAGGATTCGCCTATCTATTGGATACTGCACTCGCCGCTGATTGAGCAATTAGAAGGCATTTACAAATCTTTGACTTCTAATTCTACAGGGCAAAATATCTACAAATCTGCAAGAGAGTTCTATACCAAATGGATAATAATAAAATCGGACAATGAGAAGAAATATTTTGCAGCATCATTTTTAAATGCTGTGGAAAAGAAATCGAATAAAAGCAATTTTATTTTCCAGGTAATGCAGGCGGTAATCCTGGCGTATGAAAAGCAGCTATTTAATCCTTTATTGGCACTCGAGCTATTTGAACGCTCAAAAGATATTTTAAATGAAGGGAGGCTTGATAACGCAGGAAAAGAAGAAATCGCTTATTTAACCAGCCTTTATAGCGGCTTTGTTTATTTAAATCAAAAGGATTTACCTCAGGCAAAAATAAAGTTTGTGGAAGCAATATCATTTAAGAAGAGCGGTATTACGGCAAAGTTTTATAATGCTCTTGCTGAGGTAAAAATCGGTCAGGGATTAATTTCATCTGAAATTCTCAGCGACCTATATAATTATGATTTAGCCAGACTTGAATATGCCATTGACACAGGGGACACGGCGATGATTGAATATTACTTAAAATCTTCTGTTACGCGAAATCTGTTTTATTACCCGGAATTTGCACCATCCTTAGATATAATTTTGGATTTCCTCAATTCTGCAAAAAGCAGCAGTGATATTGATTTAAAAGTAATCCAGGGGAAAATAAACACATTTAAGGACCTTGATATAAACGAATATTACTCGGAGAACATAATAAAGGATCTGACTTTCTTTGATAAGGTGATTCAAAACTTTAGTGATAATTCACACGTTTTATTCCTTGGCGCGATGCCTATGCTCCGGGAAAAGTTTAACAGTACTGCGGGGGAAATTACTAAAGCTATTAGAAACAAGTACCAGGCACAGATAAATGAGAAGCTCGCAATTTACGATAAAGAAATCAAGGATAAGCTGAATGAAATACAAATGCTCACCAGGAACTATGAAGAACAAAAAGCTAAGCTGAAAGAAAAGTTTGATCATAGCTTAAAAATTATCGAGAATAGAGCGCTCGAAAATATCAGCATACTTGAAGAAAGGATCAAGAATCTTCAGTTTGTGCAAAGCTTAAACCCGGCATCTACTTTCAAGAATGCAATGACTTACAATTTCATTTTATCAGTTACAGTTTTCTTAATGGGAGGTTGTGCGGGCTATTCAAACAGCTTTATGGACAGCATTAATAAGCCAAGTAACTTGTTTGCTGTAGTAATGGTTACAGGATTAAAATGGGGCGCAATCGCCTTTACCGTCGGGTTAGTTATTTCTATTATTTCAGCAGGGCTAGCCGTACTTGAAAGCTCTAATCAAAGACAAAGACTCCTGTCTGCAGTCAAATCGTTAAAGGATGAGAAAGAATACCAGATGGATTATTTTAAGAAAGAATTTGAGAGAAACGGCAGAGAGAAAGAAGAGAAGTTTAATAAGACTATCGAAGACAGGAAGAACAGAATAAACGAAGTAAAGACAGAGCGAGATAAGCAGGAAAAAATTTACAGCGAAGATGCAGAGCAAAAGATCAGGGAAGAATCTAAGAAGCTGTTGGAACTGGTGGAACTGTAAGAATAAGTTTGAACTTTGTTATTTATTTTTTACACAAAATGGGAAAGAAGTCAGAAGTCAGAGGTCAGAAATCAGAGGTCAGAGGTCAGAGATCGGAGTCATTGTAATACAGAATTCAGAATCTACTCATTGATTTGCTCAAATGAATCCTTTATTACGACCACTTTATTTTAATAGTGATATCCCGAACGGAGGGATAAATATTTCAACTTAATTATTTTAGAATAAAGCCGCACGGAAGCCAATCAGATAGGAATCAGAGAGAAATCAGAAACCAGGTTAAGAGGGGAAATAAAGTGGCTAAAATTAGCCAAGTAAAGATTTTTAAGCTTTCTTCTATCAAAAAACGAAAAGAATTCAAGTTTTCTTATTGGAATGATTTTGGTGTTAGCGCCAAGAAATTAAAATCCTGGATTTTTAATGTTTAATGAAGTTCAAAAAACAGCAGCTTTTACCGGCGGGTTTAGTGAATACAACTCTATTGAAGATATTATTTTTGCGAGAAAAGGGGATAGCAAAAAGATCTATGTAACCCGTCCCTCGCTTCCTCCATTAGAAGAATTTATGGAGTACCTTAAAGACATCTGGGAAAGCAAAAATTTAACAAACAACGGCAAGTATCATGAACTGTTTGAAAAAGAATTGGCAGACTTTCTCGGTGTTAAATACATATCGCTTTTTACGAACGGTACGCTGGCGCTTATAACCGCTTTACAGACACTAAGAATAACAGGTGAGGTTATAACTACGCCGTACAGTTTTGTAGCTTCAACACATGCGCTGCACTGGAATGGTATAACCCCGGTTTTTGTGGATATTGATCCTGTTTATTGCAATTTAGATCCATCAAAAATAGAAGCTGCCATTACTCCAAAGACAACGGCAATACTGCCTGTTCATGTTTACGGAAATCCATGCCGGGTTAATGAAATTGATATGATTGCAGATACTTACGGCTTAAAGGTTTTATACGATGCAAGTCATGCATTCAACGTACAACTAGGGGGGACATCTATTTTAAACTTCGGAGACTTATCAGTTTTAAGTTTCCATGCTACAAAGGTGTTCACAACATTCGAGGGCGGCGCAATAATCTGTCACGATGAAAAAACTAAAAAGCGAATTGACTTCTTAAAGAACTTTGGTTTTGCCGATGAGGTTACAGTAGTTGGACCCGGAATAAATGCGAAGATGAATGAATTTCAGGCAGCGCTTGGATTATTACAGTTAAAATATATCGACGAATACATTTCAAAAA
>JAJYIL010000071.1 GCA_021790055.1 Bacteroidota bacterium | reverse complement strand
CCATGGAAGGCGGCGTTGCATCCGCGAATGCAATGTTTAAGCTCCAGGAACGCTCGGTATTTTTTATCGAGCCGGGCACTAAGGTTTATGAAGGAATGGTTGTCGGTGAAAATTCGCGCGCAAACGACATGCACGTAAATGTTACAAAGACTAAGCAACTGACCAATATGCGCGCTTCAGGGGCTGATGAGGCAATTAGGCTTGAGCCGCCTACTATTCTTACTCTTGAGCAGGCTATAGAATGGATAACAGATGACGAGTACGTTGAGGTAACGCCACAGAATATTCGTATCAGGAAGAAATATCTTACCGATATGGATAGGAAGAATGCACGGCTGGCAGCTAAGAAAGAAGCGGAAGCCGCCGTAAATGTTAGTAATGAATAGACTCTTATCGTTATAAAATTTTGCCTGCCTACCGGACAGGCAGGCGCTTAATGGAAAAGAAATCAGAGGTTAGAAGTCAGAGGTTAGTTTAATCTCTAACTTCTGACATCTTATTTAGTTCCGGCTTGTTGGGAAGGGCATAGCGCTACGCATCGATATGCGCTTTGCATAATACAAGAATTTAATTTTTTCTTGGAGATGAATCTTAATGGAGATAGAAATGTCAGAACAAGTTATTCGAGGTCTGGAGCCAAAAATTCTTTGGCAAAGATTTTATGAAATTACCAGGGTTCCCAGACCATCTAAAAAGGAATGGAAAATTCTTGAGCATATAATAAATTTATGTAAGCAGTTGAACGTATCATTTAAGCAGGATAAAGTCGGGAACATTCTTATTTCAATACCGGCGGCAAAGGGTTATGAGAAAAGCCAAACGGTTGTTCTTCAAGGGCACGTTGATATGGTATGTGAGAAAAACAAAGCAACGCAGCATGATTTTAACAATGATCCGATAAAAATGAAACGCGAAGATGGCTGGATAACTGCCGACGGAACAACGCTCGGAAGTGATAACGGAATTGGAGTTGCTGCCGCGCTTGCAGTTATTACCGATAAAGAAATTGTTCACGGACCGGTTGAAATTCTTTTAACAATTGACGAAGAGACCGGACTGACAGGCGCGGATAACCTGGAACAGGGATTTATATCGGGAAAAATTTTGTTGAACCTTGATTCTGAAGAAGACGGTACTTTTTACATTGGCTGTGCCGGCGGTATTGATACTTCCGGTATATTTCAAGTTGAGTTTAAGGAATCTCCTTCCGGTAAGCAAGCTGTAGAGTTAATGATAACCGGGTTGAAAGGCGGACATTCCGGTTCCGAAATAAATACCGGAAGAGCAAATGCGATTAAGCTTCTGGCAAGAAGTCTCAGAGAATTAGATGGAATTAATTTCGATTTAGCTTCAATCTCCGGCGGCAGCAAGAGGAACGCAATACCAAGAGAGGCTGAGGCGGTTCTTTTAATAAATATATCAAATTTCAACAAGGTTGAAAGTATTATAAAGGAGTTCGAACAAAAATTGAATGTTGAATATAAGGCATCAGACGGCGGTGTTAAGATTGAGTTTAAAAAATCTTCTGCATTTCCTAAAAAGGTTTTTACGGATTCTTTTAAAGAAAAAATTTTAAGCACTCTTTTGGCGGTTCCGCACGGTGTAATTGAGATGAGCCAGGACATTGAAGGATTGGTCGAGACTTCAACTAATCTTGCCACTGTAGTCTTTGAAAATAATACTTTAACAGTTGGAACAAGCCAGCGAAGCTCGATAGAAAGCGCAAAAAAATATATTGCCCAAAGCGTTGCCTCGGTATTTAGTTTAGCGGGCGGAAGGTACGAGCATACGGACGGTTACCCGGGGTGGAAGCCTAATATGGACTCGGAGATTTTGGAACTTTCCGAGAGGGTCTATACGAAATTATTCAAGGAGAAGCCGGAAGTAAAGGCAATCCATGCAGGTTTAGAGTGCGGTATTCTTGGAGATAGAAATCCCGGTTTGGATATGATATCATTCGGTCCAACAATTACCGGCGCGCATTCTCCAGATGAAAGAGTTGAAATCAAAACGGTAGAAAAGTTTTACGAACTACTTAAGGGAATTCTTAGAGAGATTGCAGGTGCTTAATCAGAAAAAAGATTTTAAGCGCAAATAGAACACCGGCAATGCCGGTAAATTTCTTCGTAGCCATAGTCGATGGTAAGTTCCTCACCTGCGAAAATATTCTTGTAGGCGACGAGTCTTAGATTTTTCCCGTCGCCGTCAAGGACGTCGCAATTAAAATCGCAATTGTGGTTAATGTATTTTATTTTTTCAGTATTTGTAGTATCGATATAACTATCTTCATTCCAAAAAATATAAACATTGCCTTTCTCTTCACGCTTTATACATTCTTCTTCCGAAATTACTTCGCCGGTGATAATTAGGATTTCACTTCCCGCTGGAATATCGACGATTGTAAAAACTCCTTTGCCATGAATGGAAGACGGCTTAACTACAACGTACTTTTCAAGATTACCGGTCATTCCGTATTACCCGATTTTTCAGAGATCTTCTTCTTAATTAATTCAAATAATTTGGCTAAAGAAGGACTATCTAATACAGGGTATGTATACTTCAAGCTGTCTGAATAGTTTTCAATGGGGTAGTCAAAGCTGCAGATCAGTTTGTTATTTATCCCGTAGTAAGCCGCCTTCAGCAGCCCGTACTTCATCAACTTAAGGTCTACCGCATACAGCAGTCTTGTGCGGAAGATTCTTCCGTCTATTTCATCGAAATGAAGCGGAGGATTATACATTTGAAGAATCCAAACGTTAAATTTCTCGCTGTGGAGCGTATCAAGGAAAGATTGATCATACCAGATCTTTTGTTTTGCCTGGTCACCTAACGGCTTCCAAACATGACTCTCCGATTGGCAGAAGGCTTGGACGCAGAAAAAAAAGAAAACGGCAGCGACGGTAGTTAGATAAATCTTCATCAATAATAATTTATAAAATTTCACTGTAGAACTTAAATAAAATAATTGACATTTAAAAAGTAAATTCCAATCTTCACAGGTGCGGATAAAAATTTCTTTCATTATTTTACAACCGGAAAAAATTTAGCCTAAAATGAAGAACGATAACCTGAACAACAGGCTTGCGGCAATTATTGAATCATCCGACGATGCAATATTGAGCAAGACACTTGACGGAATAATTACAAGCTGGAATAGATCTGCTGAGAGATTGTTTGGTTATACTACCGGTGAAATGATCGGGCAGTCTATAATAAAAATTTTTCCGCCGGAATTGAAGAGCGAGCTGGCGGAAATTTCAAATAAAATCAGAACCGGGGAGCGCATCGAGCACTACGAGACAATTCGCGTTAGAAAGGACGGCGAAAGAATAAACATTTCCGTAACGGTATCGCCTATTATAGATGAAGAAGGAAATATAACAGGCGTTTCATCAATTGCCCGCGATATTACCGCAAAGAAATTAATCGAATCGGAGCGAGTAAAAAAAGAGCAGCAACTTTCACTTGCCCAGCAGATTGCCAGGCTTGGATATTGGGAATGGGATTTATTAACCGACAGTCTTGAATGGTCGGATGATCTTTATAAGATATACGGCAAGAATAAATCTGTAAAAGAAATTACCTTCGACGATTATATTGCAAGCATTTATCCCGACGATCGTACTGCAGTTAGAAAAGTAATAGATTCCTCCCTAATAAATAAAGAACAGTTCAAGGTAGATTACCGGATTATTCATGCAAGTAATTTAATTAGATACATTCACGGCATAGGAGAAGTATTACTTAACAGCGAAAATAAACCAGTTAAAATAAGAGGTGTAGCCCAGGACGTTTCCGAGCACAAAAGGATAGAGCGCAGGCTCGCTTCACAATTCGAAGTAACGAGGATCTTAGCCGAATCGAAAGACTTGCCCGATGCGGCGCCTAAAATTCTTGAGGCTGTTTGTGAAGGAGTAGATTGGCTAATAGGCGAGTTGTGGCTTGCAGACTACGATTCAAATCTGCTTCACCTTGTTGGCAGCTGGCACAAACAGGGAATACAGGCTGAAGAATTTATAGGGATAAGCCGGAAGTGTAAGTTCGGTCCGGGCGTAAGCCTACAGGGGCAGGTATGGAAAAAAAAGAAGCCTATCTGGAGCACACATGCCTTGGATGATCAATTTTTTCCAAGGGCAGCTTTAGCCGCTAAATTAAGGCTTCATACGGCTCTTGCTTTTCCTATTGTGTTTATGAAAAAAGTTATAGGCGTTGTTGCCTTTTATAAAGACGATATTACCGAACCCGATAATGAACTGCTTGATATGTTTGATTCGCTCGGCAAGCAAATCGGCGACTTCATTGAACGCAAGAGGTCAGAGCCTGCCTTGAAGGAAAGCGAAGGTGTTTATAAGACGCTCGTGGAGATTTCACCAGACTCAATTACCTATACCAACCTAAGCGGAAAGATCCTTTTCTGCAACCAGCAAACTGCCGGGCTATTCGGCTTTAAGGCTATTGAAGAAATCATCGGGCAAAACATTTATGTCTTCATTGCCCCTGAGGATCAAAAGCATGCAATTGAAAATGAGCATAGAATTATCGAAACCGGCGAGACAAGAAATGTTGAATATACTCTAATTCAAAAAGACGGTACAAGATTTCCTGCTGAAATAAATACTTCTATTGTTCCTGATACTGCAGGAAGACCAAAAGCATTTATCGAGGTAATTAGGGATATTTCCGGGCGAAAGAAAATTGAGAAAGAAATAAGTGACCGGGTTCGCCAGCAGGAAGCTATTGCAGAGTTGGGACTGAAAGCCTTAGCCGGTTCTACAATTCGCGAGCTTCTTGATAATACTGCCGGTATTGTAGCAAAGACACTTGATCTGGAATTTTGTGAGATCTTAGAACTGTCACCGGATGGAAAGTCATTATTGTTAACTTCAGGCTTGGGATGGCAAATAGGCGCAATCGGCTTAACTAAGATAAGAGCCGGGATAGAATCTCATGCCGGTCTATCCTTGATTTCCAATCAACCTGTTATCTCGGAAAATTATAGAACTGAGACAAGGTTTGAGCCATCGAAACTGCTTAAGGATCATAATGCTGTTTCGGGAATTACCGTTATAATCCACGGGCAAAATAAGCCGTTTGGTATTCTCGGGGCTCACTCTTCCAAAGAAAGAAAATTTACACGCAACGATTCGAATTTCCTCCAGGCAATTTCCAATGTAATTGCTTCTGCTATCGAACGTAAGAAAGTGGAGGAGGAGCTTGCCGGTTTATTGAACGTTGCGAAGCAAAGTCAACGTCAGGCAGATGAGAACAAAAGAAAAATTTCATTCCTTGCTGAGGCAAGTAGGATTTTTAATTCCTCTCTCGATTATCATCAGACATTATCTGCTGTTGCAGATTTGTTGACTCCCGAATTAGCCGACTGGTGCGTTATCGATTTGCTTCAGGAAAACGGAAGCCTTGAGCACGTCGCAATTTCTCATAAGGATCCTCAAGAAATAGAGATTGCCAATGACCTTGAAAGAAAATATAAACATAACCTGGATTCTTTTAGAAGGGTATATTACGTAGTTAGAACAGGCAAATCCGAATTGTATTCATCGATTGAAGAATCTATTCGGGATATGCCGGTGCACAAGGATGAATACCTTCATTTTGTTAAAGAGTTCGGGGTAAGGTCTGCGATGATTGTTCCCTTGAAGTTGAGAGAAAAGGCGCTTGGCGTTATAAGCTTTATTTCAACAAAGTCGGATTTCCGCTATACCAATTCCGATTTAGCTTTTGCCGAAGATATAGCCGGTCGTGCTGCCTCTGCAATAGAGAACGCACGTCTTTACCGTGAAGCTAATTTATTGAATATACGCCTGGATAGAATAACCCGGGAACAAAAGGATGAACTGAAAATTTCCAATACGGAACTTGAAATAGAAATCAAATTGAGAAGAAAGGTAATTGAAGAACTGGAATCTAAGGTGAAGCGTCAGGCTGTTCTTTTTGATTTCAGCTTATCGGCGTTAAAAGAAAAAGATCAGGATACTATTTTACATTTAGCTATTAATTTGGTTGCCATTATTACTGGTGCCACAAGGATAGGCTATTTTAAATATGATAAAGTAATGGATAGATTAATATTACATTCGTCAGTAGGGCGCATGCCTGGGGAAATTGAAGTCTTGGGAGATAATGATACTTCAAACTCAATTGAGTCATATACACTTTCTAACAGTGCTCAGATCATAAATGTCGATTTTAGAAAGGATAAAAATTTCAGTCTACATAAAGAATTGGAAAATGAATGTATTACTCATGCGCTTTGTATATTGATTAAAACAAACGAGTTTGGAGCCGGAATATTGAGTACTTACTTCTCAAAGAACGAATATTCTGAAGATGATATGCAATTCTTAATTGGTATAGCAAAAGTACTTTCATCAAAAATCGAGGTGATAACAGATTAAATTGTAGTTATATTTATCAGGTAATTCATTTCTTATTAATATTGAAGCAGGGTAACAGGAGAGAAACAAATAATCTGTAGTGCTAAGCATGACTATTTAATTAAAAAAATACTGCATATAATTTGAACCGAGTGTAGTAAATTTTGATGCGGATTTCTATTAAAATTAATAACCTTTTTCGAAATAAAATTATTTCTGGGTTGAGAATTATTTTCGTTCAAACATCGATTTTAACTAGGAAAAAATATGCGGATATTACTTGCGGTAAAAAGTGAGTTGATTACGGAAGGACTACTTAAAGTATTTGAAGAATATGGTGATTTTAAAGTTGCTGAGATTACTTCCTTTCCTGAAGATTTACCGACTATTATGAAAAGAGCAAGCTTCGACGTAGTAATTTATAATATCTCATACCCTAACAAGAATGATATTGATCTTATTAGCGAGTTACACACAAAATATCCGCATGTTAAATTGGTGATAATAGGCGCAATCTCTATTGAGCGCTTTGCAATAAAAACTCTTAAGGCAGGCGCTTCTGCTTTCTTAACGGAACAGACTTCAGTAGAAGACTTAATTACCGCAATGAATAAAATAGCAAGCGGCTCTAAATATATTGAACCGAAGCTGTCTGAACGGATATCGCTGCGCGTCGTAGACTCTTCATACAATTCACCTCATGAAAGGCTCTCCGAACGCGAGTTTGAAGTGATGAAGATGATAGCAGCCGGGAAGAAGATAAGCAATATTGCCATCGAGCTTTCACTCAGCATCAACACTGTTTCTACCTATCGTGCCAGGCTGGTGGAGAAGCTGAATATAAAATCAACGGCAGATATAGTGCGCTATGCATTGGAACATAACCTACTGTAACACCTCAAAAAAATAATCCCTGCAATTAAGAGAAAAGAAGAATTGACTGCGCTTACAGCAGTACGCGGCAATATATACTTTATAAGTATTAATTTTTATTAATCTAGAAAATTGTTTTTAATTTAGAACAATACTTGTGTATATTGTGTTAAGAAATATCCTTGTATAAATATTAAAAAACTATAGGATTGGAACCTTTTATTTTTTATGCTACTAATTTTAGATGAAAGAAAAAATAGACGTAAAATGGCTTAATGAACAGTTAAAGAGACTGCACGACGAAGTTACCATTCTCAGACAAGAACAACTTGAATTTAGAAGACAAAGGGATAAATTTTCAGAGTTTGAATTAGAGCATAACAGGCTTTTTTATCAATTACCCTTTCCGCTTGTTATTTTCGATTCCAACGGAACTCTGGTTACGGTGAACAGGTCTTTCCTGGAAATGTGCAACATTCCATCCGAAGAATTAATTGTAAACAAGCTGAATATTTTACATGACGGTTCACTTGGCTTTGTTAATGCGGGGGATATTAAAGCAGCGTTTGCAGGCGAGAGCATTTATCTTCCCGATGTAGACATTAATTTTAAAAATTTTCATAAACGGTACGGCGTGCAGCGGGAAACTACGGGAACATTTTCCATTACAATGTTTCCCGTATATGATGCGGCGGGAAAAGTTAAACAAGTTGCCGCAGTATGGAAGGAGGCGGATAATGATATATCCGACAAACAAATGCCGGATAAATCTATTTCTCCTTATGATAATACAGACCAAAAGAAATATGAGATTGAACTTGAACGGCTGAATAGGGCATTAAAAACAATTAGCGCTTGCAATAGCGTGCTGGTTCATTCGAATTCGGAAAACGAATTACTTGACAAGATTTGTAAGATAATAATTGAAACCGGCGGCTACCATTTTTCATGGATAGGACTTTTGGATAGCGCCGAAATTTTAATACCCGTTTCTTCTTATGGACGTGAAAATGGTTATCTTGAAATTATTGCTTCGCTGTTTAATTCAATAAAAGATAATGCTAATCCCCTTGTGAAGATAATTGAAGATAAGGCGCCGTTTGTCATCAAGGATATTAAGAATGATCCGGAATTTTCACCGTGGAAAGATGAAGCGTTAAAGCGTGACTACGCATCAGTCGTGGTAATTCCATTGATAAATGAAGAGAAAGTGCTGGGCATACTTTCAATTTATAGTAACACTATTGATTCATTTAATCAAGAAGAGCTCGATTTACTAAAAGAGCTTTCCGACGACCTTTCTTTTGGAATCTCTTCTCTTAGAGTTAGAGAAGAAAGTAAATCTGCGGCTTTAGCCTTAAGTGAAAGCGAGAAGCGGTACCGGGTCTTCTTTGAGCAGGATTTAGCGGGCGATTATATATCAACTCCGGATGGCAGAATCTTGGATTGCAACGCATCCTTTTTGAAAATTTTTAGTTTTCCAAATAATCTCGAGGCAAAAAATTTTGACCCGGCTAACCTTCATTTTTATCCGGAAACAAGAGATATGTTTCTTGAAAGAATAAAAAAAGAAAAAAAGATCCAGGGGCTGGAATTAAAGATGAAGACATTTGACGGAAGAACAATCTACGTAATTGAAGACGCATGGGGTACATTTGACGGCAATGATGAGCTTGTGGAAGTGAAAGGCTATTTCCAGGATATAACAAAACGGAAGTTGGCTGAAGAAGAATTAAAAGAAGCAAAAGAAAAGGCTGAAGAATCGGATCGGCTGAAGACTGAATTCCTGGCACAAATGTCTCATGAAATTCGTACGCCGGTTAATGTAATGTTAAGCTACACTTCTTTGCTTAAGGAGGAATTGCTTGATAAAATGCCTCAGGAATGGAACAGCGCGTTTAATTCTGTTGAATTGGCAGGCAGGCGGCTTATTAGGACCATTGACTTGATCCTTAATATGTCAATGATTCAAACAAGCAATACCGGTTTGAACTCAAGCGAGGTAGACTTATATTTTTTACTGTTGAATCTAGTCCATGAATACCAGGCAATTATTGAAGGAAAGAATATCAAAATCTTCCTAACGAATAAAGTTCAGAATCCCGTTCTGATTTCGGATGAATATATTTTAACTCATGTTTTCCAAAACCTGATTGATAATGCCATTAAATTTACAATCGAAGGGCAGGTGAACATAGCTCTGTACAAGAACGATAATAAAAAATTGTGTGTAGATGTAAGGGATACGGGTATCGGTATTTCATCTGAGTATCTAATAAGAATGTTCAAGCCTTTTAGTCAGGAAGATACCGGCTATTCAAGAAAGTATGAAGGCGTAGGGCTTGGCTTGTCAATTGTGAAAAAATATTTGGATTTGCTAGGCGCTGCGATCAAGGTTGAATCGGAAAAAGGGAAGGGCTCCACATTTACTATCATATTTTAATTTCTTATTTCCTGGAAAAAGTAATCTATTGCTTCTCATCGCTGCAAATTAACCTTAAAGTAATCTGATGTAAAATAATTCTAATTGAAGTGGTATGCATATTGCCGCTTAGTTTGGAATTTTTTTTGTAAAATAAAAAAAAGGATGGGGCAGAAATGTTCTGGATAAAAATTAAGGCTTTTTTCAGCGACTATGACGTGGTTTTGTTCTTAGGGTTGATTACGCTTGGATGGGTAGTTCTATATACCCTCTTTATCCTTTTATCGATGCTTTTCTTTTCTGTCGGCTGAGTCTCGACTGGGTCTCGGCTGGATAGGATGAATTAAAAATCCTTTGCCATAGCATCAAGCAATAAAAAAGCCCAATGATCGGGCGACCACGGGCTTTAACTCTTTTTGCTCAAAAGGCAGGGGAGAACCTTTTGAAAGAGTCATTTCAAATGTAAAGCATTCTTTTTATTTATGCAAATAAAAATTTTATTTGTTAAGCCTCTATTAAAGTACCTGCATTACAGGAAAGAGTTTCATAAAA
>JAJYIL010000070.1 GCA_021790055.1 Bacteroidota bacterium | reverse complement strand
GCCGGAGACTCCGGTTCCAATATACAAAATACCATTATCCGCCAAATATTTTGTTCGCCTAATCGTATCGGCAAAGTATGAGTTGCCGCCGTCGATAATAATATCACCTTCCTCAAGATGCGGGATGAGCATTTCAATAAAATCATCAACGGGCTTTCCCGCCTTCACCATTAACATTACTTTCCTTGGTTTCTCAATTGAGCTTACTAATTCTTCGAACGAATGAGTTCCGATTATGTTTTTCCCTTTTGCTCTGCCGTTTATAAATGCATCGACTTTTGAAACCGTTCTGTTGTAAACGGCTACGGTAAAGCCTTTGCTTTCCATATTCAAAACTAAATTCTCACCCATTACCGCTAAGCCTATAAGACCGATATCTGCTTTCTTCATAGAGTTCCTCTATTTTTTCTATTACAAAATTTCAATTAAAACTTACGCTGCAAAAATAATAATAATTAGAAACCGTTAATTAGTCTATCTACTTTTTTATGAATTTTTTTTTGGCGTAACTTTACTGGTTGAAAGGTTGTAGTAAATTAATCCACTTTCTCAATATGGCTCTAATTTAAGAAACTCCTACAAACACATTCGTTAAATAAACATCGAAAAGGGGGCTACCGGCATAAATACATAGAGCTATGATATGGCATAATCATTGGGGAAAGAGAGTTAGTGAGTAATGTAGAAAAAAGTTCATAATAATTATTAACAACCTCGAGAAAGCCATGAAAAGCATTATATATTTTGTAGCGGCAACATTTTTTTTATTACTTGCAGGTTGTTCGGAAAATGGGACAAGTGTTAACCTGCCGGCAACTCCTCAAAAACAATTAATTAAGCTTCCGCAAAAAGAAGGATTAAGCAAGGATTTTCAACTTTCAGTAACAAAGAAAGTAAATGGAAATATTGGAAGCTCTATCGTCATTAAAGGAAACTATTTGAACGCTGAGGGTAAACTGATAAAAGTTTACGGCGCACTAAGAATTCCTTCCGGCGCATTTGACGGTGAAAGAGAAATAACAATGACTATAGATAATCAATATGCAGCAGTTGAATTTTATCCACATATGACTTTTGATAAGCCCCTTAACTTAAATCTTATGTTTGCCGGGTTGGATTTAAGCACCCTTAATTTACCTAACGGCAGTGTTGGATTCTATTATGTAGATGATAAAGGAAACTTAACTCCGATAGCTAATCAAGGCGTATTAGTAAATAACTTCCTCGGCTCATTGATGGTTGTAGGCGCAAGGATAGATCATTTTTCGAGATACGCTTTTGCTAAATAATCTTTATCTTTGATAACCTAAAATTGTATTGTGGAAGGGCATAAATTGATTACAACCGGTGAGAATATCGATAAACAACTTTTCAAAATTCTACAAAAATATTTCAACAATAAATCCGTCGCTAAATTTTTCAAAAAAAGTATTACGCCGGCTTCTTCCGTCAAAGCAAAGTCTGCAAAATCGATCTTAAAAGAAAAAAAAGATATTGCCTATTCGGTTAAAACCAACGTTCAAACAGATCTTATAATTACCTTTGCAGAAGGAAAGCTTCCACTTGAAAAATTCGTTAAATTGTTGCTCCATTTAGGCGACCATGCTATAAGCACCGGCGAGTTTTCGACTGCCGTCTATTTATATGAAAAAGTATTAAGCAAATTAAGAACGCATAAAGATCTGGAAGTCTATGTGGCTGATTCTTACCGTTCACTTGGAGAAATCTTCAGCCGGCAGGCTGTTTGGGAAATCAGCTTCAGTTATATTAGGCGTGCTATAGAAATTTATGCAAGGCTTGGAAACCGGGCTGGCTTGGCTGACTGTGAAAATCTGCTCGGCACAATATACGGTGATCTTGGAAATATAAAGGAAGCTCAAGCGCATTTTGAGAAAGCATTCTCACTGCTTTCCTCAAGAACCGGCAATAGTCTTCTTGTCAGTAAAATAAAAACCAACCTTGGTATTGTTAATAACATTTCAGGAAACTACGAGACGGCATTAAAGCACTATAAGAGTGCGCTTACATATTTTGAATCTATTAAAGATACAAAAAGAATGGCAGAAGTAAGGCATAACCTGGGAATGCTGTACAGCAAGCTTCACAAATACGAGCGTGCTCATAAAGAATTTAACAGAAGCATAAGTCTTTCAAAGAAATCTGTAGATCTTCAGACTCATGGGCTTTCGTTAATCGGCAAAGCAAGTTTATATGCAATTCAGAAAGAATTTTCTCTAAGCGATGATTGTGCCCGGAAGGCATTGGAAGTTTGCCATGAAATAAAAGACATGCTTTCAATTGCAGAAGTCTATAAGATACAAGGCATCATACAACGTGAACTATGTAATTATGACAATGCCGCTACCTACCTTTTAACAAGCCTTAGGATTAATAAAGAACTTAAAAGCCAATTGAACAAAGCCGAAGTCGAATTAGAGCTCGGGGTGCTATTCAAAGAAATCGGTAAAGAAGTCGAAAGTAAAGACTACTACCGCAGAGCATTAAGATATTTTAAGCGCATCGGCGATAAAGAAGAAGTTGATAAGATTAAAAAGCTTTATCAAACCACATAAACCGGCGCCGGGAAGAGATTCAAAATAAAAATATTTACCATTCGGTAAAACTTAGTATGAGCCCGGTACAAAAGCCTGGATAAAAACGGACGATGAACTTATTAATTGCTACCATAATCTACTCCTTAATGTTGTAATCCCAAAGAATACTCATCTTGTAGAAGCCGAATTTTCTCACAGACCTGCCGTACTTTATAATATTGAATCACGCGGCTCGCAGGCATACCTTAAGCTTGCGCAGCAAATCTTGAATAGGAATAATTCCTTTCAGATATGACATCTTCTAAAAAAATATCATCTTTATTCACGGGCTACTTAAATAACGAGGTATACCTCTTGCTGATTCTATTATTGCTTACTGCCGTTGAAAGAGCGCGCTTTGAGCCCGCAATTATCATTAGCTTTTTTGCGCGGGTAACGGCTGTATAAAGCAAGTTTCTCTGAAGCATAACATAATGCGAAGAAGTCAACGCAAGAATTACACAAGGATATTCGCTTCCCTGGCTTTTATGCACGGTAGCGGCATATGCAAGAGTTATCTCATCAAGATCGGAAGCGTCGTATGTAAAAGCCTTGCCGTTAAACTCAACAGATAGTAACTTCTTCTCTGCATTCCCGCTAAGTACAATTCCAAGGTCTCCGTTAAAAATTTCCTTTTCATAATTATTTTTTAACTGCATTACCTTATCGCCGGGCTTATAGGTTAAGCTGCCGTGCCTTAATAAGGTTGCGCTGTTGTTTAGTCCTTCCTGCAGTGCATTGTTTAAGTTGTTCGTGCCCGCGTCTCCTTTGTGCATGGGACTTAGTACCTGAATATCATTCAGCGGATTAAAATTGTATTTAGATGGAAGCCGGCGGCTGCATAAATCTAGAATCAGGCCTGGAATTTTTTTATCGTCTTCCTCTTCAACAAAGAAGAAGTCGCTTTCTTTCTTAATTGAAAAGTCGGGCATCAATCCCTTGTTTATTTGATGAGCGGCGATAACAATTCTGCTTTGCTCTGCCTGGCGGAAGATTTTAGTCAATGTAACAACCGGTATCAAGCCGGAGCTTATCAGATCATGAAGAACATTTCCGGGACCCACGGAAGGAAGCTGGTTTGTATCGCCGACAAGAATAAGAACAGTTCTATCGCTTATGGCTTCAAGAAGATGATACATCAAATAAGTATCAATCATAGAGACTTCGTCAATAATTATCAGGTCCGCTTCCAGCTTATTTTCTTTATCGAAGCTGAATATTCCAAGTGTAGGATTATACTCCAGCATGCGGTGGATGGTCTTTGCCTCGCGAGCGACAACTTCACTTATTCTTTTGGCTGCTCTGCCGGTTGGTGCGGCGAGAAGAATTTGCGTGCTTCTTTCTTTACAGCCGGTAAACTCTTCATAAAACTTAATAATGCCTCTAAGGGTCTCGGTCTTACCCGTACCCGGTCCGCCGTTCAGTATAAGAATTTTATTTTCGAATGAGCTCTTTATTGCCTTTACCTGCTCTTCAGAAAATCTTTCGGGGATGGATTTTAAGAACTTATCTACTTCAATCGGTCTTTCGGGTTTAGTGCTCATTAAGTTTCTTATTGATCTTGCTATCCCGGCTTCTGCATAAAAAAGGATAGCAGGATATACATTATTATCTTTAATTATTATCTGTTCTTCGCGCTCAAGTTCCACAAGCATTGGATCGGACTTTGAAAGTCCATAATCAAGCATTGAGGTGCAATGATGTATTAGCTCATCTTCCGGAAGATAGACATGCCCGTTCTTACCTGCTTCATTAAGAATGAAAATTATCCCGGCTTTAATCCTAGAAGGATGGTCGCGGCTTATTCCGACGCTCTCACCTATTCTATCTGCAAGCTTAAAGCCTATTCCCCAAACATCGTCAGTTAATTTATATGGGTTTGTCTTTACAATTGTAACAGCTTGTTCACCGTAAGCTTTATAAATCTTCATTGCGATGCCGGAAGTTATACCTAAAGATTGAAGAGCTATCATGGTGTCCTTAACACTCCGCTGTGCTTTCCAGCCTTTGCGTACTTCTTCAATCCTTCTTCTTGTGAATCCCTTTACTTCGAGAAGGCGCTCGATGTTGTTATCCAAAATATCAAGAGTTTGTTCGCCGAACCTATCGACAATTTTCTTTGCGGTTCTTTCACCTATGCCTCTAATAATCCTTGAACCTAAAAATTTTATAATTCCATCTCTTGTAGCCGGCAGACTCATTTTGAAATTTTCCACATTAAATTGTCTGCCAAATTTAGAATGATTAATCCACTCGCCGTTAAACTCTACAGCCTCACTGCTATTAAATTTTGGTAGGACTCCGACTACGGTAGTGCCGTCCTCCAGTTTTAATACGCTATAGCCGGTGTCGTTGTTCCGGTAAATGTAAACATCAACTATGCCATGAATAGTCTGCATTAGTTCTGGTCTAATACTGTTAACATTATTAAATTTAAATAATAGATACGAAATGTGGAATCAATCAATTTCTAAAAAATCCTTTAAAATATAAGTTGACATTTCGTAAAAAGAAAATTACATTGCCATCAACAAAAGAATGGATTCTGAGCGTGAACTCTGTTTTAATTCTTTCAAATCAAAACGAAAAAATAAAATTTCAAGGAGGGTAAGGGAAAAGGTTACTTCATTTATTTCTATTCATAATACAAACTAATATAGGAGGCAGATAATAAAATAAATCTCATTTCAATATGCAGCGTTAAAGGTATTTAATAACCTTGATAAATCAATTTAATTAAAGTCAAATAGTCCTTAAAATTCAGTAAGGAGTAGTTATGAGAATAAGAAGCTCACAGAAACGAAATGACAAATTGATAAAAGAAAAAAGGAAAGATACATACAGGGGCAAAAACAGTCTACCGGCTATTCAAGTTTGTGCATCTTGCGGCGCAGCATTTATGAACGGCAGATGGACCTGGAACGAAGTAGAAAACCATTCAATAAAAACTATGTGTCCGGCTTGTAGAAGAATAAACGATAACTACCCGGCAGGCTTTATAGAAATTAAAGGTAATTTCTTTGCAGGACATGAAGAAGAAATTTCAAATCTAATCCGTAACACCGAAAGATTAGAAAAGAACGAAAGACCTCTCGAACGTATTATCTCCATGAAGTTAGAAAAGAATATTACTCAGTTAACAACAACCGGTGTGCATATAGCAAGAAGAATCGGCGAAGCTTTGGCAAGATCATATCAAGGTAATTTTTCTTTTAAATATCTTAGCGGCGAGAAAGGCATACGCGTTTACTGGGAGAGATAAAATTTCTACATACTAACTTACCCGGAGGAGAATCTTCAAATGGATTCTCCTCTTTTTTTTTGTAGAATTCATATCTTTTATCTATATATTTAAGTTTTAATTTTCATTTTAACGATAATGTCATCTAGAAGAGAATTTATCAAAAGCGGTGGGCTTGCTTTAGCCGGTTTATCTTTATCAGGATTTTCAAAATTAGATGCCCGGAAGGAAATTCATTCATTCGACTTTAACGGCGGATATATAAGCCAAAGACCAAAGCCCGAAGAACGCAAGTTTGTTAGCCCCGCGGTTGAGGAAGAAATAAAAAAAGTAAAATCCGCAATCAAAAACCCTAGGCTTGCTTGGATGTTTGAAAACTGCTACCCGAACACTCTTGATACCACAGTCAAGTTTCAAATGATTGACGGTAAACCCGATACTTTTGTTATTACGGGGGATATAAATGCTATGTGGCTAAGGGATTCTACAGCACAGGTTATTTCATATCTTTCCCTGGCAAATAAAGATGAAAAGCTGAAACAGCTTCTTGCAGGCGTAATTAACAGGCAGGCTAAGTGCATTCTGATAGACCCTTACGCGAATGCCTTTAATTACGGTCCAACCGGAAGCCCCTGGGATAAAGATCTAACTACGATGAAACCTGAACTTCATGAGAGAAAGTGGGAATTGGATTCTCTGTGCTATCCAATTAGGCTCGCCTACATATTCTGGAAGACTACCGGGGACACATCTTGCCTTGATGCTAAATGGCAATCCGCAATGAAGCTTGTTATTAAAACATTTAAACAGCAGCAAAGAAAGCATGTACCGGGACCATACAAGTTTCAACGGGTAACTGCAAGGCAGACCGATACCGTTGCAGGCTTCGGATATGGCAACCCGATAAAGCCGGTTGGCTTGATTTGCTCTGTCTTTCGACCTTCTGATGATGCCACCATTTTTCTTTTCTTTGTTCCTTCAAATTACTTTGCGGTAGTTTCTTTGCGGAACTTGGCAGAGATGTTCACAACAATTATCGACGATAAAGACTTTGCAAATGAATGCTCGGCACTTGCCGATGAAATTGAATCTGCATTAAAGCAATATGCATTAATTAAGCACCTCGACTTCGGCGAAATGATTTCTTTTGAAGTCGACGGCTTCGGAAACAGGCTGTTTATGGACGATCCAAGCTTCCCGGGACTACTGTCGCTTCCTTATTACGGCAGCTTTTCCGAGACAGATGCGGTTTATCGAAATACAAGAAGATTTATATTCAGCGGAAGCAATCCATATTTCTTCAAAGGTAAATACGGAAATGGAATCGGCAGTCCGCACACAGGCTTAGGTAAAATATGGTCCATGAGCTTTATAATGCAGGCGCTTACTACTTCAAACGATCGGGAAATTTCGTCTTGCATAAAATCATTACTCGATACAAATGCGGGTACCGGGTTTATCCATGAATCGTTTGAGAAAGATGATCCCAAAAAGTTTACAAGAAAGTGGTTTGCATGGGCAAATACGCTTTTCGGCGAGCTTATTATAAAGTTGTATAACGAAAAGCCATATTTACTAAAATCAGACTTCTAACAGAAATTCTTAAGGACAAAAAATGAAATATAAATTTCCGATTTCTCTATTCATCATAACGTTAATTATAATTTTTGGCTTTTCAAATCCCATCTTTGGAAAGTTAAATATTCGCAGCCATTCGTTTACTGATAAGCAAAATGAAAAGATAAATAAGAAAGAGATGGCTGAGAAAGTAAAGCAGGAATTCCTCTTTGCATGGAACGGATATAAAAAATACGCATGGGGACACGACGAGCTTAAACCGATTAGCGATACCTACAGAGACTGGTATTCATCTTCGCTGCTGATGACGCCGGTTGATGCGTTCGATACGATGGTTTTAATGGGATTGAAGAAAGAAGCTGCCGAAACTCAAAAATTAATTCTCGACAGCTTATCGTTTGATAAGAATATCACCGTCAAATTTTTCGAGATAAACATCCGGCTTGTCGGCGGTTTGCTATCAAGCTACGAACTTACACGCAATAAAGGATTCTTAAAATTAGCAGAAGACCTTGCAAACAGGCTAATGCCGGTATTCAATTCCAAAACCGGGATGCCGTACCGTTATATTAATTTGAAAACCGGCAAGGTAAGCGGTGCTGTTAGTAATCCTGCGGAGATTGGTTCATGCATAATTGAGCTTGGAACCTTAAGCAAGCTTACCGGTAATCCTGAATACTTTAACAAAGCCAAGAGAGCTTTAACAGCCTTGTATAACAGAAGATCAAATATAGGGTTGGTTGGCTCGGAAATAAGTATTGAAACCGGTAAATGGGTTAATACCAACAGCAGCATAACCGGAGGAATAGATTCTTATTACGAATATCTCTTAAAGAGATGGATGCTTTTCGGAGATAAAGATTGCGAGAGAATGTGGAAGACAAGCATCACTGCTATTAATAAATACCTCGCAGACAAAGCTTCAACAGGATTCTGGTACGGACACGCAGACATGAATACCGGCAAAAGAATTTCAACGCACTTCGGTGCTCTTGATGCTTTCTTCCCAGCCGAGCTGGTGTTAAGCGGCGATTTGAAAAGAGCAGAAGCTCTTGAAGCTTCTTGCTATAAGATGTGGAACCTTGAGGGCATCGAACCTGAACAGATCGACTACAGCTACATGAAAATAATTTCACCAGGCTACCCTCTTCGACCGGAGATAATTGAATCGGCTTATTATCTTTACCATTACACTCATAGTAAAAAGTATTTGCAGATGGGAAAAACCTTCTTTAATAATATTGTGAAGTACTGCAAGACAAACAGCGGCTTCGCCGAATTAAAAAGCGTTATCACTAAGCAAAAAAGGGATGCGATGGAAAGCTTTTTCTTAGCAGAGACTTTGAAATATCTTTACCTGCTTTTTGCACCGGCAAAGGTATTGGATTTCAACAAAGTAATATTTAATACGGAAGGACATCCGGTACAAAGAAATTTCAAGTAATTAAAGCTTTGCCATTCCAACCTGTGTATCGGATTTACTGATGTCCCCGGTTGCCAGGGCTTTAATATTTAAGTTGATATCCGAGCCGCTGATGGTAATTGAAGACGGTGCGTCAAATACCCAATCCGGCTTTGGGAATGATTGAATTAGCCTTGTGTACCTTCTTGCAATCAACAAGGCATCTGTGCTGTTTATGCTGCCGTTGCCGTTAACATCGGCAGCCTTCTTCTGAAGATTGTCAAGAGTAGTTAAGCCTGCAAAATATCTTGCTGCCAGCAAAGCGTCTGTAGAATTTACACCTCCCCATCCGCCCGTTTTTACTTCGGTCAAAGTATAAGTTCCGGGTGTTAAATTCGGGATTGAAAAATTTCCCTGAGCGTCCGTAATTGCTGTCAAAGAATCTGAACCGTTATTTAAAGTGATTGTTACATTTGGTAAAGGAGTAGCTGAAATATTATCGTAAGTAACTTGACCTGAGAAAACAAAAATACTGCCAACGGGGCTAAGCGTTAATATTCCGAGGTCCGGAATTACTTTTATCCTAACATAATTATTTGTTCCATCGGAGAAAGCCGTCGTTTCAGAAAAATTATTTCCCTGCCGCACTTCAACATTCTTCCAGTTTGAAGGTACTGTAACATCAACCGTAAGAGGGTAATTGTATATCGAGTCATCCAGACCGTCAACAGGATTAATCTGAATGCTTGTTGAAGAACTGGAGAGGATTGAATAAGAAAAGTTTTCCCGTTCCTTTATGTACCTTGTTACATTTCCAAAAGTAGCAACCCAAACCAGGTTGCTGTCTGACTTTTGTTTTAGCCATGCGCATAGCTCGTTGAACCAATAAGTCGAGATAGGCTCATACATTAAAGAATCATGACCATCGTACTTTGCAATAGTATCCATCGGTACCACTTCATGAGCAAGCAGCACAGCCCATTGCCCGTTGTTTATCGCATCTGTCTGAAGCGTATTCAAATATGTGTCAAGCTCATCTTGATCATCTGACGGAACCTGCCTGGGTTCATTAAAAGAGACATCGCCTGAAAGAATATTATAGAAGTTTGTATCTGTTATTTCAGGATTCTGGACAAAGCTTCCGCAAGTCCTTGCGGACTGAAAATATTTCGCTACGACACTCTCTACTGTTGAATTGTATGTACAGTATGGATAAGCAAGGTCAATACAATTAACGCCGGGAATATTTTGTTCAATTAATTTCTTCGACTGGTAAAGCTCGTAAGTAATGGTATTTGGTGTTGAAGTATCGCCCACGGCAAGTTGGGTAAGGTCGGGATGGGTCATTGTATGCGCGCCTATTTCCTGACTGTCGGCAGCCATGCTTTTAAACTGCTGCCAATAGCCGTATCTAAAAATCGGCGTTTGCGGCGA
>JAJYIL010000069.1 GCA_021790055.1 Bacteroidota bacterium | reverse complement strand
CTGCCCGTCATACAAGCCGATGAAGCTCAGATCATTCAGCTATTTCAAAATCTTATCGGTAATGCACTCAAATTCCGCAGGGATGAGGATCCGAGGGTTTATATTTCATGCGAGGAGAAATTATACGATTGGATCTTTTGTTTCAAAGATAACGGCATAGGTATAGAGAAGCAGTATTTCGAGAGAATATTTGTTATCTTTCAGCGGCTACATCATAAAGAAGAATATGAAGGAACCGGGATGGGACTGGCTATTGCAAAAAAAATAGTTGAGAGACACGGCGGTAAAATCTGGGTGGAATCCGAATTTGGAAAAGGATCGGCTTTTTATTTTTCAATTTCTAAAAGAAAGGAGTAATAAATGATGAATTTACCCAAAAAGGAAATACGGATTCTTTTAGTTGAAGATAATCCGGGAGACGTAAGGCTGACGAAAGAGGCGCTGAAAGAGAGCAAGCTGATTAACGACCTTGTAGTTGTTGGCGACGGCGTTGAAGCAATGAATTACTTGAAGAAAGGAGGCAGCCATGCCTTTACCGATTTGCCTGATTTGATACTTCTGGATTTAAACCTTCCGAAGAAAGACGGCAGGGAAGTTCTTGCTGAAATTAAAGCCGATGAGAACCTGAAAAAAATTCCAGTTGTTGTATTGACCATCTCAAAATCCGAGGAAGATATATTGAAGTCGTATAACCTCCATGCCAACTGCTACATTACAAAGCCGATAGACTTCGGACAGTTTATAAAGGTTGTAAGATCAATCGAAGATTTCTGGTTTACAATAGTTAAGCTTCCAAACCGGTAATGAAGAACGTAAGAGTTTAATATTTAACGGGAGGATTGATTTCTTATGTATGAAATCATAAAAATACTTCTAATAGAAGATAATCCGGGCGATGCGCGCTTGATAAAGGAAATGCTTAAAGAGTCGATGCGCGCAAGGTTCGATGTTGTAAATGCAAGGATGAAATCCGAAGCATCTGTTCTGCTTGCTCATAACAAGTTTGATATTATTCTTCTAGATTTAAATTTACCGGACAGCTACGGTATAGAAACTTTTAAGAGCTTTGCCAAAAGCTATCCCGATATTCCCATAGTCGTCTTAACCGGCATTGAAAATGAACAGATGGGAGAAGATGCAGTAATGAGTGGTGCGCAGGATTACTTGATAAAAGGACAGGTCGATCCGCGGCTGCTTGTAAGAGCGCTTCGCTACAGTATGGAACGGTTTAATATACAAAAACAACTACAGGAAAGCGAAGCCAGGTTCCGTGCTGTAAATGCCGAGCTTGAGGATAGAGTAAAGCAGCGTAACAATGATTTGGAGGCAGCTAACCAGGAACTGGAGGCGTTTAGTTTCTCAGTCTCACACGTCCTTAAGTCGCCTTTAGGAACAATCGAGGAATTAAGCAAAATTATTCTGGAAGATTACGATAACGTGCATGACGCTGGATGCAGAGACTATTTAAACCGGATTATTCTTGCAGCTAAAGAAATGCACCAGCTTATCGACAGTTTATTACATCGAGAAAGATAAAGAATATCTTTTCGTTAAAGATAACGGTACAGGCTCTAATCCCGCTTAGCGGATAAAACCGGTTTTCGTAATTATCATCTTTATTTTTCCTTCATCTTTATCTAATTTTGAAGCGGGGAAAAAAGAGTTTTATTAATTCAATCTTATTTAACATTCATTCATAAAAGAAGGCAGGAAAGAAAAATGACAACTATAGTTGACGTATTAGCAAGAGAGATTTTAGATTCACGCGGTAATCCCACATTGGAAGTTGAGGTAACGCTTGAAAGCGGTATAGTAGGGCGAGCCGCAGTTCCAAGCGGCGCATCAACCGGCGAGAACGAAGCCGTCGAGTTAAGAGATGGCGATAAAAGCCGGTACAACGGCAAAGGAGTTTTGAAAGCCGTTGCAAACGTAAATGATAAGATTGCCGAAGAAGTAATTGAATTTGATTCACTAGAACAGGTAGCACTTGATCAATTATTAATCGCGCTTGACGGAACGCCCAACAAGGCAAACCTCGGCGCAAATGCAATCCTCGGAGTTTCATTAGCATGCGCAAAAGCCTCTGCTAAAGCGCTTGGAGTGCCGTTGTACCGCTACATCGGCGGAACAAATGCGCGCACTTTGCCGGTGCCGATGATGAACATTCTTAACGGCGGCAAGCACGCAGATAACAATGTCGATTTCCAGGAGTTCATGATTATGCCTGCCGGCGCTTCGAACTTTAAAGAAGCTTTAAGAATGGGCGCCGAGACTTTCCATTCTTTAAAATCTGTTCTTGGAAAGAAAGGGTACAACACTGCAGTCGGTGACGAAGGCGGCTTTGCACCGAACCTAAAATCAAACGAAGAAGCAATCGAGGTAATTCTTGAAGCAATTGGAAAGGCAGGCTACAAACCCGGCAAAGATATTTTCATCGCTCTCGACCCGGCATCAAGCGAGATGTGGGACAATGAAAAGAAAGCTTACCAGTTCTTCAAATCGGATAAATCCTATTTGTCACCGGAAAAGATGGCGGACTACTGGACAAACTGGATAAACAAATATCCTATCGTTTCTCTCGAAGATGGTATGGCAGAATTTGATTGGGACGGCTGGAAGCTTTTGACCGATAAAGTCGGCAGTAAAATTCAATTGGTCGGTGATGATTTATTCGTTACCAACACTGAGTTCCTCGCAAAAGGAATAGACCTTGGAGTTGCGAACTCAATCTTGATTAAAGTAAACCAGATTGGAACACTAACCGAGACTTTGGAAGCAATCGAGATGGCAAAGAAAGCAAGCTACACTGCAGTCGTAAGCCACCGCTCCGGTGAAACGGAAGATACAACAATTGCAGACATTGCAGTTGCAACCAACGCAGGTCAGATTAAAACCGGTTCCGCTTCGCGCACCGATAGGATCGCAAAGTATAACCAACTGCTGCGCATCGAAGAAGAACTTGATACAACCTCGCTCTTCCTCGGCATCGATGCGATAAACTGCAACCTGTAACGTCTGCCGTACACTCTTTGGAATAATGGAATAGTGGAGTAATGGAATCGGAAGCTTACTCCACTATTCCGAAAAGAGAGCTTTGTAATTCTGGTTAGGTTCATCGTTCCCAATTCTTCATTCAAGTATTCTGCATTCAAGTATTTCCTTTCAGCTAAAAAGAAATTCGCATTTAATTATTAAATTTGGCATATCAAAAAATCAGAAGAATAGAAATGCTGTCGATTTATAACACAATAACGAGAAAGAAAGAAGAGTTTAAACCGATTAACCTACCGCAGGTGAATATGTACGTCTGCGGTCCGACAGTGTACGATTATTTTCACATCGGCAATGCGCGGTCTTTTATAATGTCGGATATTATCCGCCGCTACCTTGAGTACAAAGGCTTTAACGTTAAGTTTGTTATGAACCTAACTGACGTTGATGATAAAATTATAAAGAAATCTATTGAAGAAAATAAAGACTCAAGCGCGGTTGCAGACCATTTTACAAAGGCGTTCCTTGAAGACATTCAGAAGCTGAAGATAAAGAAGGCGGACATTTATCCTAAAGCCACTGCACATATGCACGAGATAATTGATTTAATCCAGAAGCTCATCGATAAAGGCTTTGCTTACAGCGTTGACGGAAACGTCTTTTACGATGTATCAAAGTTTGATAATTACGGAAAACTAAGCGGCAAGAATATTGAGGAGCTTATTTCGGGCGCGAGAATAGAGATCAACGAGGAGAAAAAAAATCCGCTTGACTTTTCTCTCTGGAAAAAGGCAAAAGAAGGCGAGCCGTATTGGGAAAGCCCGTGGGGCAAAGGCAGACCCGGCTGGCACATCGAGTGCTCTGCGATGAGCTGCGCGCATCTTGGCGAAACATTTGACATCCATGCAGGCGGCAACGATTTGATTTTCCCGCATCATGAAAATGAAATTGCACAGAGCGAGGCTGCAAACGGAAAGAAGTTTGTAAACTACTGGATTCACTTCGGCTTCTTAAATATTAATAATGAAAAGATGTCCAAGTCGCTTGGCAACTTTTTTACGGCAAGAGAAATCCTAAAATTATTTTCAGCCGAAGCAATCCGGCTTGCATTCGCACAAACACATTACGCCGGTCCGTTAAATTTCAGCGATGAGCTTCTCGCTTCTGCGGAAAAAGGATTGGAGAAGCTGAACAATCTTGCAGAAAAACTTGATAAAGAGATTAAGAAGAATAACACCAGCGGAAATGTCCGGGCTTTTGATTTTAACAAATTCAAAAATGATTTTGAAAGTGCTATGGATGATGACTTCAACTCCCCGCAAGCCTGTGCTGTTATCTTCGACTTCGCACGAGAGGTGAATAGAGCCATTGCGGAAAATGAGAACTTAAACGTAAAGTTTTATCTTGATGTAAAAGAGTTTCTTGAAAAAACTGCCGTGGGTGTTCTTGGAATTCTGGATTTTGCAAAGTCGCAGCCTCCGCCGGATGATTCGCTTACGGAAGACTTAACAAATCTTTTAATCAAATTAAGAACCGATGCTAAAAAGGAAAAGAACTTCGCTCTGTCGGACAAGATTCGTGATGAACTGAAATCAATTGGGATTATACTGCAGGATGGTAAGGATGGAACCACTTTTAAAGTTATCAAAAAATGAAGCTTCATAAAGATTTTGCCGGCTTCATTTTGCTGTTTCATAAGTATAAAGCAGACTACCTGTTAGTCGGCGGCTTTGCAGTTAGCATCCATTCGCAGCCAGGAGCGACAGTTGATATTGATTTTTTTAGATTAAACCGGCGGTTGCTTACGGAAGAAAACTTGAAAGAGCATTAAAGGAATTTGGATTCTCCGACGTCAAACTATGTGTTGATCTTCTTATTGATAAAAATCAAATAACGATGATAGGAAATATTCCTTATAGAATCGATATTTTCTCTTCCATTTCCGGTGTTGAATTCGATAATGCTTTCAAAGCAAGAATTATTCAGGATATAGGAAACATCAAAGACATAAATATTATATCATACGAAGATTTATTAAAAAATAAGAAAGCATCAAACAGAAAAAAGGATAAAGAAGCTTTGTCGTGGCTGAAAACCTATGGGAAAAATAATAGAGACATATAAAAGCTTTAAAGAGGCTGATAAAGCGGACATAGAATATTGGCGCAACGCATTCTATAAGACCAGGATTGAAACGCTGCTATACGTACAAGAGTTTTTTCTTCGTTTTTCTTACCTAAATGTCAAAAGAACAGAGAGGATTATTAATACCAGGAAATTAGGAGAATAATTTTTGGGCATTTTCGATAAACCTTTCATCCGCTCTTTCAAGATTAACGACGAAGAAATATTTTTCGAGCTGGTTGTTAGCTTTAAAGTAAAACACATGCGGCTTCAAATAGAAGACGACAGGCTTAAGCTGGTGCTGCCGAGAGGAGTAGGGCTTTACCAGGCTGAAGATTTTGTAAAAGCTAAAATCGGGTGGATAAAGAAGCACCTCCGAAATACAAACAACAACTCCGGGAAAGTATTATTTCTCGGCAAGGAGATAAAAATCAAGCAGGAGTTTGAGCTTTTCTCTAAACATCATAAAGTAAAATATTCCAACAGCGAATTAAAAATTGTAAGCCCGTCCGGAAGCAAAGCCGATGTTAAAAATATTTATTCTTCCTGGCTGAGACAACAAGCTAAGGAATACATTGCAACACGGGCATACAAGCTTGCAAGAGAAAATAATTTTGTCGTGAATAAAATTTCTATTCGCGGACAAACAACAAGATGGGGAAGCTGCTCATCAAAGTACAACCTTTCATTCAACTTTAAGCTGATGCAGTTCAGGCAAGAAGTAATTGATTATGTCATCTTCCACGAGCTTTGTCACCTAATTGAGATGAACCACTCGAAAAGCTTTTGGAGCCTTTTAAAAAAGTTTTGCCCGGATTATAAATTTTTGAAGAGCGAATTAAAGAACTCTGGCAGCATCTGACTAATATTTACCGGCTCAAAAACTTCATTGAAAAAAGAATCATTTCTGGTTATAATGAATCTAACGTAAAATTAAAACAGACGATTTGACTTTTTGTAACTTAGTTCCGATTATTTTAAGGAGAAGAAAATGGTACACAAGTTTTTTGAAGATAGAATACCGCATCGCGGAATGACTTACGCTGAGTATAAGAAATATTTTGCAGAAGATATCAACTCGACAAAACCGGATAATCTTAAAGATGAGCAGAAAGAGCTTTTCCAATATAAGAAATTAAATTTGGTTCGGAGCGACAGGATAGAAAAGAATTATATGGTCTCTGAAGGACTATCTAGTGAAATCAGAAACATTAAAGAGAAGCAATTATGGATGGTAATTACCGAAGACTGGTGCGGGGACTCAGCGCAGAATCTTCCCTACCTCGCAAAGATGGCTGCATTAAATCCTAACATCGATTTTAGAATCATCCTGCGCGACTCAAACACGGAGATTATGGATTTGTACTTAACCAACGGCACCCGAAGCATTCCGAAATTAGTAGCGTTTGATATGGAGGGAGATGAATTGTTTACCTGGGGACCTCGACCCAAAGCCGCTCATGATTTAATTCATCAATGGAAGAGCGAAGGCATTGTTAAGCCGGAACTTTATGAAAAGCTTCATCTCTGGTACGGAAGAAACCGCGGGAAGGATATCGAAGCGGAGATGTCGGAAATACTTTCCAAAGTTGAGCAGGAGTAGAAAGGTTTAGGGTATACGGTCAGAAACCTTATACCCTATACCATTATACCCTTACACCTAATCAATCCATTTTGTATTTTTCCATCCGAAATTTTATTCTTAATCAAAAAAGACATTGACATGAAAATAGAAACCATTGCCGTACATTCAGGAAGATTTGTTGATACAGCTACGGGGGCTGTTACTCCGCCTATTTATCTTTCTACAACCTTTGAACGTGAGCCTGGCGGAGAATATCCGAAAGGATACAATTATACTCGAAGCAATAACCCGAACAGGGAATCGCTGGAAAAATGTTTGGCAGAATTGGAAAGCGGCGAAGCTGCGGCAGCATTCTCATCCGGGTCCGCAGTTTCCATGAGCATCTTCCAGACGTTATCTCCCGGTGACCACATTCTTGCATGCGACGACATTTACCATGGTACAAGACATTTGATTCAGCTTTTCGGTACCTGGGGAATTACTTCAAGCTTTGTTGATATGACAAATCTGAAAAGCTTTCAATCTGAGTTAAGAAAAGGGACTAAACTTGTCTGGATTGAAACTCCGTCGAATCCTTTATTGAAGATAATCGATCTAAAAAGTATATCTGAAGCCGCCCATAAAGCCGGTGCTGTTGTAGTTTGCGATAACACATGGGCAACGCCGGTGCTTCAATCGCCCTTTAACTTTGGTGTTGATTTGGTAATGCATGCAACTACCAAATACATCGGCGGGCACAGCGATATTTTAGGCGGCGCTGTAATTGCTAAAAAAAATGATGAGCTTTTTCAGAAGATAAAAGAGATGCAAAAATCCGGCGGTGCAGTGCCGTCGCCATTCGAATGCTGGCTGACGCTGCGAGGTGTGCAAACACTTCCTCTTCGTATCCGCGCTCAATCTGAAAGTGCGATGCTCATTGCCGAATTTCTAAACTCGCATCCGAAGGTTACAAAAGTTCATTATCCCGGATTGGAATCGCATCCCGCTCATTTGCTGGCAATGGAACAGATGAAACTTTTCGGAGGAATGATATCTTTTGAAATTAAAGGCGGAAAAGATGAAGCAATGAAGTTGGCAGCAAACGTAAAATTGTTTACAAGGGCAACCAGCCTCGGCGGACCCGAAAGCCTGATTGAGCACCGTGCATCAATTGAAGGACCGGAGAGTAAAACTCCACAATCGCTTCTGCGAATGTCAATTGGTTTAGAGCACCCGGATGATTTGATTGAAGATTTAAAGCAGGCGCTGAGCTCGTTTTAATCATAAAGTCTATTCTAAGCAATCTTAAACTTACACAAGAACTTCTGAATTGATAAAAGATGCAGCGAAATTCTGATGTCATAATACCGGATACAAGCTGTTTAATTTCACTTAGCAAAATTCAAGGATAGGATATTATTTGCTTATTATCCAATGAAATTTTCATAATGACTACGGTTAAAGAAGAATTTGGAAAAGATCTTCCTTCATGGAATACTCCCCGCGAACCGGAAGATAGAAATTATCAGAAGATTATTGAATTAGACCTTGATAAAAGCGAGGCAAGCGCCATAGCTTTAACTCTAGGAAGAAAGAAAGATAGCCGATAAATTAAAAATTAATTTTTCAGGAACTCTAAGCTTGATACTTAGGGCTAAACGAGAAGGAATAATTAAAAGTATCAAGCCGGTAATCAAAAAAATTCGCCTCACCAATATCTGCATCCCTGAAGATATCTCAAGAACACTTGAAAGAACGGAAGAATAAAAGAGAGTAATAATTTATTATTCTTTTGAATTTAAAATTCTTTCCTTAAGTTTACCTGAAATAAAACCGAGGGAATTCAAATGGAAACAATTGAAGCAGCAGGAAACCAAACTCTGCCTGCAAAGCAGTCAAATCTGCTAAAGCAAACTCTGACCGAAGTTACCCAGCCGTTTAAGGACTTGTTCAAGTCTTCTCAAGCAATGTGGGGACTGAATATTTCTTATCTGCTTGAAGGTTTGACTTACTTCGGTGTCCTTTCTTTGCTCGCAATCTACTTTAACAATTACGCCGGTCTTAATGATATTGATGCCGATAGGATGGTTGGAGTATTGACTGCAGGAATAACATTAAGCATGTTGTTCCTTGGTGCTACAGTTGATTTAATCGGCTTGCGCAAATCATTTTTAATTGCGCTATCTCTGATGCTTGTCGGAAGAACTTTGCTTGCGTTAGCTCCCGACATATCCCAGACTAAAGGAATGTGGTCTGGAGTCCATTCAATTGCGATGTTCGGAATTCTCTGGATAGTTCTCGGCTATGGAATATATCAGCCTGCAGCCTATGCCGGAGTAAAGCAATTAACAAATAAAAAAACTGCTGCAATGGGTTACGCAATGCTGTATGCTATTATGAATCTCGGCGGGTTTCTTCCAGGAATAATTTCTCCGCCGGTAAGACAGAATTTCGGAATGTTGTCCGTCTTCTGGGTATATGTTGCACTAACAATAGTTGGAATAATTGTCGTTGCGGCAGTAATAACTAAGAAGGCGATGAAACAGGCGACTGCCAATCTAAGCCAGGAGAAGCAAAAGGAAGTTGAAGAAGAAAAAGAAATGACTTTAAAGGAGAAAGCAAGATATTATCTTAAGAATTTTCCTTTGAAAGATTTGAGATTTCTTTTCTTTATTTTTATTTTGATTCCTGTTCAAACGTTATTTGCGCATAACTGGCTTACACTTCCGCAGTATTTCAGCCGGGCTTTCAGCGGGTTGGTCAGCAACAATTTCGAGTTCTTTGTTAACTTGAATCCTATTTTGGTCTTTATTCTTACACCGATGATTGCCGCACTTACTTCTAACCGGAACGCATACAAGATGATTATTGCCGGAACATTCGTAATGGCTTCGCCGACTTTCATATTAGCTCTTGGTCCAAGCTTGTACACGGCGTTTGCTTATCTAATCATAATGACGATCGGTGAGGCGATGTGGCAGCCAAGATTTTTACAGTGGGTTGCAGAAATAGCTCCGAAAGGAATGACAGGAATTTATATGGGCATTGGACAGTTCCCCTGGTTCCTTACAAAGGTTGTAACCAGTATTTATGCCGGCTGGTTCTTGATGCATTATTGCCCGGCAAATGTTCCGCCTGCACAAATGCACACTGAAACTATGTGGCTGATTTACGGATTTATAGCAATATTAAGCCCGATTGGTTTGCTGCTTGCAAGAAAATGGATGATAAAAGGATTCAAAACTAAAGCAGAATAAAATTTTTAAGTCTAAGTTCACTAATAGTATCGGAGATTTCATTTTTCTTTGATTGTGACAACTGTAACCTCGTTCGTTATTTTGTTGATGAGCTATTTTAAAACAAGAAATTACTTCTTAATTTCAGATGACATTTTAGTGCTGATTTTGCCGGTTGGAGTAATTGTATTGGTAAAAAAACTTTTACCAAGCCGCTAATCAGGAAAGAAGTTCCTGTTGAAGAGGAAATATCTGATGATGTACTGCATTAATTACAAACATCGTAGCACAGATTAGTAATCTGTGCTATTGGATGAACTTATTTTTTAGTTTATGGAAAATTTTCTCAGCCTAAATGATTCAAAAAAAATAACGGCGCTCCAATAAATA
>JAJYIL010000068.1:3131-10376 GCA_021790055.1 Bacteroidota bacterium | reverse complement strand
AGCTTAAAGTTCGATTCAAACCATATTGCAATTTTCTTTAGCTGAGACTTTGCATAAAATGCAAGCCGTTTATCCTGCCCGTGAAGTATCCACTTAATCATCTCGGCGCGGATTAAAGGATAGGTTGAAGGATTACCGTAAACAAACCTTACAAGCATATCTAATATTCTTTTGAATTGCCTCAGTTCGCTTTCAGGCAGCGGAAAGGATAATCCTTTCCTGTAAGCTTCCATCCTTCTACTAAACGCCTGGAACCTGAATCCCTCGATCTGGTTGTAGCTTATTTCTTCTATTACCTTTTTATTAAGGAAGATTTTCTTGCTGTTTATAAACGACGGCAGATAGCGGTTGTAATCTATTTCAGGCTGGTAGACAAGAAGAACCTTGTATGCAAGACTCCTTACCGCAAAGACAGAATGAGAAGATAAAGCCTCAAGCCTTCTGCTTATTAAGTTCTCTATTTTTACCTCAGGAAATCTTAAATGATCTTCCAGTTCATGTATTGCTGCAATCTGGCTGCTGCCTTTACCGAACAGCGCAATTGAAATCTCCCGGTTAAGCTTTGACATTCCAGAATCGAAATGGGTTGTGTTTGCCGTATTCTTTATACTGCCGATCTTTTCTCTGCCTGAGAAATCAATAGTTATCTGAGAAGAGATATTAGTAAAATCGAAATCCCAATCGCTTTTACAAACGGCAAAATTAATCAGGCTTAAGTTTCCCATCCACAATATAGGCTGGCGGACAAATACTCCAAGATCGACATTTTCAGAATAAATTTTGTATTCGAAATCTCCGATTTGTATGTGGACATCTTTCTTTCTAACAATTAAAATCCTTTTATGCTGCTTGTCGTAGATTCCTTCATGAGACGGTTCAAAATCATCTTGTGTCAGTCCCAAATCTTTAAGTATCCAAAACGGGACGATTACTTTCAACCCGCTGATTTCATATTCCAGCCTGGATCGCTGATAAAGCGCTTCAATACTTTCACGGAAATTTGCCTCGATTATCTTTCTCTTAAAGGTTCCCTTTGCAGTAAGCTCGCCTTTCACTTCGGAAAAATTTCTCTTAAGAAGTGAGAAGTTAATAATCCTTTCGAAGGGATTAAGGCTTGAATTTACCGAGGCAACAATAGTGCTGAAATATTCGGTCAGCTTATGCTGCGAGTCTGCGCTCTTGATAAACGGATCGTCATAATCCGGAACAATTAGCAGAGTGTTGTTGGGTTTCATGTCGCCTACCAGGAAAGCGCGCTTAAGACCTGGAATGTTTTCAAATTTCTTTTCGATGTACGCAGGCGCTATAGTTTGTCCCTTGCTGTTCTTATAAATATCTTTCACTCTGTCGATGATGTACAGCGCGCCGTTTTTATCCTGCTTAAAAAGATCGCCTGTTGAGAGCCAATGCTCCTCATCTAAGCTTTTCTTTTTTTCATCCAGATAATTCGCAACATAATGACCTGCAATCTGCAATTCGCCTTCTCCGGAATATTTTATTTTCATTCCCGGCATTGGGAGACCGACTGAGTCCTTAACATATTCTCCGGGTATAGTCATGCTTATGCCGCCTGTAGCTTCAGTCATCCCGAAGCCGCTGCAAAGCTCGACGCCGTACTTGTTAAAGAATTTAAATACCTTCGGTTCAAGGTAGCCCGCTGCTGAAAGACCCCAGGCTAAATTTTTACCGACAAGCTCTCTGAAAATCTTATGAGGATCTGCATTGCCTCCATCTCTCTCAAGAATTTCCTGAAACTTTTCCGAAATTTGTTTCCACCTTAACGGGATGCTGATAAGCCCGGTCGGCTGAAACATTTTCATTAAATTTAAAAGAGATTCAACGTCGTTCCTTCCGGCAAAGACGTAAGTTCCTCCCCAGAAGATTGTGCCCAGCATTTCCAGGTATCGTCCGAAAGTATGATATAGCGGGAGATAGCAGACAAGCAATTCATTTTCTCCAACTTTAGGTAATACTGCCGCTCTCGCAAATCTTTTAGAGATTAAATTGTAAATTGAAAACTGAACTCCCTTCGGCATTCCCGTGCTGCCGGACGTGAACATAACTGTAGCAGCGTCATCAAGCTTTAGCTTTTTTCTTTTGTTAAGAATTCCGGGAATATCCTTGCTGCTTATAAGCGAGAGAATTTGGTCGAGCTGAATTATATCTTCTCCCGGCACTTCGGCAAGTCCGGTATAAAAAATTTCGAACTTCTTGCCGCGCTTATCACGAAGAGCCTGTAAATTTTCAATCCGTTGATAAGTATCCGTTACAACTATGTTGAAATTTATTTTTGAGAAAATATACTCAAGTGTTTCTAATCCGAATAGCGGATGAAGCGGAGAGTCGGGAATATCAAAAGCTAAACAGGCGAGATCGCAGCATGCGCTGTCGATGGAGTTTTCGCTGTAAATTGCAACCGCCGGCTTAAAGTTGGAAACGTATAGAAAAGCCGTTGCTATCTTCTTTATCCGGTTTTCAACCAGCTTATAGCTGTATTCATTCTTTAAGTTTTCAATTACTGTTGTAAAAAGTATTCTCTCAGGATGCCGCGCAGTACGCTGTTCAATTAAATTCCTGATAGAAAAATCCGAAGCTTTGATTGCCTTAAAAGCCGTTTCTGCCCACCGGTATCTTTCGTCCGGATTTTTTAAGCCTTGAAGGAAAACAGGGAAGCGTGTTAAGTCTAAGTACCGGTACCAGGCTTTACTTTCTATCTTATTTTGAAGCCCGGAAGAAAAAATATCTTCAGCAGATTTTAACAGGCGGCTTGGAAGCTTTTGATCGAGTTTTTCGTGTAATGTATTTTCGAGTAATTCTAATTCGTCTAAAAAAAGCTTTGATAATTCATTTTTCATTTTATTCTCCCATGTAAAAATAGAGAAAAGAATTGAAGCAATTAAGACAGTAATATGTTCTGCGTTCTTTTTGCGCGGGGAAATCTGCTTTTTATTCCGCTGCCCGTAACAACGGCGGTTCCGAGGATTGCTTCTCCAAATTTAATTACGCATTGACCTGTGAGCCTACTGCCGGTTTTAATAATTCCGCCGTCAAGATATTTTCTTAAATCAGCCTGGTTCTCTATTTCGAATATCCTTTCAGAAATATCTTCCTGAAGAACCTGCGCAGCCTGAGTATGCAATATTATTTTCCCGTTCTTGTCTACTACGCCAAGCTTAGTTCCAATTCTCTCGAACAATCCCGGGTAATCATCTTCCCAATTTTTATTGAAGAAGAAAACGTCGTTGTTCTTCAAAATATATTTGAACCGCGCAGCAGTTTCTTCCGGAATTCCGAATTCTTCAAAAACATTTTTCAACGGATTCTTTATCTCACGGCTTGTGTGCGTAAGGATTTTTAAGTCTTTTACTTTTGGAATTTCAATCTCCGGTGAGATTGTATCGCCGTTTTTCCTAAGCTTAACAATGAAAAATCCATCGGAGTCGACCTCCCACGGCAGTATTCGTCTGGATTTGGAAATTGATTGATCAAGGTTTTGATCGTCGTACTTTGTAAAACCTTCCTGGCTTTTAACAGGCAGATCAATATCTAAAATTTCCACCGGATATTTTTTCAATACCTTATTAATTATGAATTCATTTTCTTCCGGTGTTAAAGTGCATGTGGAATAAACAATATCCCCGCCCGGCTTAACCATTTTTATTGCGGCAATAAGCAGGCGCAGTTGAACATCGCCGAGTCTTTCCGCACGCTCTTTCGACCACCAGTCATTTACTTCACCTTTTTTCTGAACGATGCCCAGACCGCTGCACGGCGCATCGACAAGAACTTTATCAAAGTGCTCGCTGTAGATTTTGCTGAGCATTTCACCCTTAGATTGCGTTACGCCGGCATTTATCAAGTTCATCCTGTCAATATTGAAGACGAGCATCTTAACTCTGTCGAGCGCAATTTCATTCCCGATGAGTGTGCCGTCGTTATTCATTATCTCGCCAAGCTCGGTCGTTTTGGAGCCGGGCGCTGCGCAAAGATCCAAAACTTTTTCTCCCGGCTTAGGATCTAAAATTAAAGGCGGGATCATCGACGAAAGGCTTTGAATATAATATTCCCCGATGATATGCTGAAGTGTCTTGCCAGCCGCATCTGCATTGCACGTTATCTTTAATGCAAAAGGAATTGATTGAATTTCTTCAGCTTCAATCGAGTAAGTTTTTTTTAGATTATTTATGAGTTTAAGCTTATCAGCCTTTAGGCGGTTTACCCGGATGTAAAGCGAATATTCTTGTTTAAGAAACTCGGAAAATTCTTTGGCTGCATAATCGCCGTAAAGTGAGCTGATGTAGCTGAAAATATTTTCACTTACTTCAGACAAAGGCTAATACCTTGTAAGGTTCAATATTCTTAAGACTAAGTTTGCGATCTCGTTAGGGTTATTGCTGCCCGGGAGATTCTTTTTGCAGTCGGCTTCAATCTTTTTTATTATGTCATCAAGATATTCTTCATAGCCGGAAACACAACCTTTAATGAGCTTTTCTTGCCTTGGTACTTTAATCGTTAATGGCTTCAGCCTGTTAGAATAGATTATGAATTTTGCCCTGGAATAATTCTCGGCATATAAGGCATGGCTTCCGTCTATGTTGATAATTTCATAGCTTCCAAAAAATTCCTGACCGATGATGAGTGTCTTCCCGGGTAAACTAACTTCATCAAATTCTTTTAGTTCGATAAAATCATCCGGGAAAATCTTTATCCCTTCCGAATTTAATCTTGAAGTCCAGGCGGAAATGAAATCTTTTTCAGTCAATTATTCTCCTGAATCCTTTTTAGGAAAGCAGACACAAGCTCGATCATTTTTTCTTTCCCGGAATATTCTTTTACGGTCAGCATCTTTGAATCGCATCCCGTAATCATAGCTGATACTCTTTCTGCTTCCGAATAGTACACAGCCAGCACCGGGATTTTCAATTCGTAAAGCGCGTATGAAATCTCGAATCCCACACCAAGGCTTGCGCCGGAAATTTCCGCGATTACCGCCTTGCTTTTCTCAAGCCATTTAATATCTCTTTTAAATATTTGTCTTTCGGTAAGCGGCACAGTCGTCTTGAAGCTTTCGTTCAATTCCGAGAGAGGAGTATGACCCTGAGAGGAAAGGAACTGAATTATTTCTTTTAAATTATTTTGGAACCTTGTATCTCCTTTAATGGCTCCCGCACAATAAACAACCATCTTACTTTTCTAAAATCTTTTTGTAATAATTCTCATACATCGGTACTACAATCGATTTATCAAAATTTTCTACCGCTCTCTTCCTAGAGTTCTCTGCAAACAATTTGTGCTTCTTTTCATTCGAGAATAAATCGACAATGTATTTCGCCATTCTGCTAATATCGCCTATCTCTGCAATATATCCTGTTTCGTTGTGGCGTACAAGCTCCGGCAACCCGCCAACACTCGAGCTTACAACCGGTACGCCGCATGCCATTGCTTCAAGAGCCGCTAAACCAAAGCTCTCCGATTGAGAAGGAATTAAAAATACGTCTGCGGCATTTAATATTTCTACTAAGGCATCCTGCTTTCCCAAAAATTTAACATGATCGCAAAGATGAAGTTCGCGGCAAAGCCTTTCACATTCCGACCTATCCGGTCCATCGCCTACAAGTACAAGCTTCGATGGAATTTCTTTTACAACTTGCTCAAATACCTTGATTGTATCAGTCACTCTTTTCACCTGCCTGAAGTTCGAAGTGTGCACTATAATCTTCTCACCATTCGGCGCAATATGTTCCCGGAATGCACCATCTTTATTTGGTTTGTAGATTTCCGTATCTATAAAATTAGGAACAACTTCAATATCTTTTTCTATAGAATAGTTTATCAAAGTTTTTTCCTTCAGAAATCTTGAAACAGCCGTTACGCCGTCGCTTTGTTCAGTGCTGAATTTTACGAGTGATAGGAATGACGGTTCAAGCCCGACGAGTGTTATGTCGGTGCCGTGAAGAGTAGTAATTACCTTTACATCCATTTTTTCATTTAAGATCTGCTTGGCAAGATATGCGCTTGTTGCATGAGGGATTGCATAGTGGACATGAAATAAATCGAGATTTTCGTAGGTAGCAACTTCAACCATTTTGCTTGCCAGCGCTAAACTGTATAGCGGAAATTCGAATAAGGGGTAGTTGCTCAGCTCAACTTCGTGAAATACTATGTTTTCAATGTAGTGCGTTAGTCTAAAAGGCAGTGCATAGCTGATAAAATGTATTTGATGTCCGCGCTTTGCAAGTGCTTTCCCTAATTCCGTTGCGATAACTCCGCTGCCTCCGTAAGTTGGATAACACGTGATTCCGATTTTCATATTAACTTTTGCTTCTTATTGAAATGGTTTACTTTCCTTTTTGCATTACAAATATAATTTAATTAATGCTCATTATTTAGACTAAGAACGCATACGAATTGCGCTTTGTTGTCAATCACTATTCTTTCGCTTTACCTTTTATGAAGAATTTTTTTAACATGCCGGAAGACATTAAATTTAAACAATGAAATTATTTTTCGTAATTAAAACGAAATGAATATCTGAGATGAAGCTGCTTGCAATCGGGCATTCGGTTGAAGACCATATTACAATTGACCGTGTTGAGCATGTTAAGCCGGGTGGAATTTTTTATACAATGCTTGCTTTAAAAAGCTTTGCCGACGCCGGTGACGAAATACTTCTCAATTCCTATGTTCAGAAGGAAAATTATAATTTGTTTGAAAGTGTTTATGCAGGCTTTAACCTGACATGCTTAAAATTCGTAGATAGGATTCCGAAAGTCTATTTAACACTCCACAACTTTAAGGAGAGAGGCGAAACTTATGAAAGCATGTCTCAAAGTCTTGAAGTGGATACCGGGAATTTAAATTTATATGACGGCATTCTGATAAACATGATTACAGGATTTGATATTTCGTTAAATCAATTAAAAGATATTCGGAAATCTTACTCCGGATTAATTTTTATTGATGTCCACACACTTTGCCGCGGGCTTGATGAAAACCTAAAGAGAGAATTCAGGTCTATCCCTCAATTTAATGAGTGGGCTTCGTCGGTGGATATTCTTCAGGCAAACGAAAATGAAATTAGAACATTAAGCTCCAGGCTTGAGGAAATAGAAATAGCAAAAGAGGTCCTGAAGTTTGGCGAACAGGCTTCCGGTGAACTGGAATCGCTGAGTCACGGCGAGGAAAGGCTGATCGAGTTGCAGCGGACTGAATCGGAGCTGCTGGGCGAGATCACAGTCCTGGCAG
>JAJYIL010000068.1:0-3121 GCA_021790055.1 Bacteroidota bacterium | reverse complement strand
GCGTAATAATTTTTATCGTAACAAAAGGAAGCTATGGTGCAAGAATTTATACGTTAAAGAATAATGAAATTATTTCGATATTTAAATCGGCTTTAAAGATAGAAAGTAAAAACATGGTCGGTACCGGTGATGTTTTTGGTGCTGTCTTTTTTTATAATTATATTAAAACGAAAGACGCCTCCAGTTCACTTGGCTTGGCAAATACTGCTGCCGGATGTGCAGCTTCATACAATGATTTTAAGAACTTTGATAATTTGAAAGAAGATGTTTTCTCACGATATAATTAAGAAAAGAATTTTGGTTGTCGGTGCAAACGGAATGCTCGGGCAAAGGATAATTAAGTTTTTTTCTGAACATGAAAATACAGCGCTTCTCGGATGTTCGATTGAACCCGAAGCGGTTTATAGTAATGCCGACTATGTTTGCTGCGATATTTCGAAAAGGGAAAGCATCAAAAAAACTGTTTATGATTTTTATCCCGATGTTATTGTCAACGCCGCCGCTTATACCAATGTTGATAAAAGCGAATCCGAAAGAGAGCTTGCGTGGAAGATAAATGTAAAGGGAGTTGAATATCTTGCAGAGATGTGCCGGGTAATTGATGCACATTTAATTCATATCTCAACAGATTATATTTTTGACGGCGTCAAAGGACCCTATGGTGAAAACGCAACACCGAATCCTTTAGGTTATTACGGCAGAACAAAGCTTGCAGCCGAAAATGCTTTGAAGATAAGCGGCGCATTGCATACAATTTTAAGAACAAATGTTCTTTATGGTGCTGCAAACAGCCGTCCGGATTTTGTTCGCTGGGTGGTTAATTCAATCCGGAATGGAAGCCAAATTAAAATTGTTACCGACCAGATAAACAATCCGACTTTTATTGATGACCTCGTTCAGGCGATCAGCAAAGTCATCGAATTTGATAAGCAGGGGCTTTATAACATCGGCGGAAAAGAATTTCTTTCCAGGTTTGATTTTACTCTACGCATTGCCGAGTTCTTCAACCTTGATAAAAAATTAATTACTCCGATTAAAACCCCTGAGCTTAACCAGCCCGCACCGCGACCTCTTAAATCCGGTTTAATAATACTTAAAGCCGAAACCGAACTTAGTTATTGCCCGCATTCAATTAACGAATCGCTTGCTTCCATGAAGAAAGAACTTTCAATATGAAAAATAATTACAGATTAATATTAATTTTCCTCGTCATAATTTCAGCTTCCATTTCAATCCATGCACAAAATGATTTTCCTGCCTGGGCGAAAGGGATTGTCTGGTATCAAATATTCCCTGAGCGTTTTGCGGACGGCGATCAGAAGAACGATTCTTCTCTTGTTGATAAAGTTGATGCTGAGTACGGTAAAAAAATTCCCGGCTGGCATACAACAAGATGGACCAGCGATTGGTTTGCACAATCTGCATGGGAGAAAAATCTTGGAGGGGATTTTAACCAGCATCTTACCCAAAGAAGATATGGCGGTGATATCCAGGGCATCATCGACCATCTTGATTATCTAAAAAGTTTGGGAGTCGGCGCAATATATCTTAACCCGATGTTCGATGCTGTATCTCTTCACAAATACGATGCGTCAACTTATCATCATATTGATGTTAACTTTGGTCCCGATCCTATAGGAGATAAAAAAATAATTGCGTCCGAAAATCCTGATGACCCATCTACATGGAAATGGACTTCGGCAGATAAATTATTTCTTAAGCTTATTCGCGAAGTTCATAAACGCGGGATGAAGATAATTATTGATGGAGTATTCAACCATACCGGTACTCATTTCTGGGCTTTCCAGGATATTCTTAAGAACCGGGAAAAATCAAAATATAAAGATTGGTATGAGATAACCAGCTTCAGTGATTCTACAGGTAAACTTGATTACCGGGGCTGGTGGGGGGCAAAAACTTTACCGATATTTAACAGAACAAAAGAAGACCTTGCCGAAGGACCAAAAAAATATATTTTTGAAATTACTAAGCGGTGGATGGACCCGAATGGCGATGGTTTGCCGGGAGATGGAATAGACGGATGGCGGCTTGATGTTGCAAATGAAATTCCAATGGGATTCTGGAATGACTGGAGGAAGCTTGTTAAGTCAATAAATCCTGAAGCAATAATTGTCGGCGAGCTTTGGGAATTGTCTCCTAATTACATTACAGGCAACGGTCCGTTTGATGCTTTGATGAACTACAATTTTGCTTTCGCAGTGAACGACTTCTTTGTAGCTAAGAAGAAGAAGGAATCGGTTTCCGATTTCATCAAAGAACTGCGATTGATTGATGAGACTTATCCACAACAAAATCTGGACATACTTCAGAATCTTGTCGACAGCCACGACACGGACAGAATTTCTTCGATGATAAAAAATCCGGATAGAAAATACGACCACGACGGAAATCAAAACAACCCGAACTATGATCCTTCCAAGCCTACTGCTGAAGATTATCAAATGCAGAAACTGATTGCTGCATTTCAGATGACATACCGCGGTGCGCCGATGATTTACTACGGCGATGAAGTAGGCATGTGGGGCGCCGACGATCCTTACGATAGGCAGCCAATGGTTTGGAATAATCTTAAATATGATGACCAGGTAATTACACCGGCATCCGGTTTTAAGAAAGGTTTCGGCACTTATAAAGTTGAACAGAATACCAATCTATTAAATTTTTATAAAAAGATAATTGCAATCCGCAATGACGATCCGGCACTTAAGCTTGGAAATATTTCTTTTATTTATTCGGATGATAAAACAAAGTCTTTCGCATTCGAAAGAGAATACAAGAATGAAAAGATAATCGTCGCCTTCAACACCGGCGGCGAAGCAAACCGGCTGGAAATACCCGTCGCAGGTAAACAGAGTTACTATGTTGAACTCATTACCGGAGAGGCGGGAAATCTTTCGGGTGCAAATGAATCAGGAGGAATTTTGATAAGCCAGCTTCCGCCGGAGTCCGTAAAGATTTTTAAATTTGCTGGTAAATAAAAAACAAAATAATACCCGTTAATAATGGTGCAGTCATTCAATAGCCGCTTATCGCCGTTCGATAATTTTTAAACAATGAATTGGGCAAAGATTATGATTACTGAATGACAGCACTGCCAATA